>NZ_JACBAZ010000007.1 GCF_013391475.1 Oceaniferula marina
CGTCAGGTCATTGCCGATGGCGGGCAGGGGAACCTGCTGCAGATTCACAAGGATTACCCGAACCGTTGGAACGCCTGGGACGTGGATGTATTTTACAAAGATCAGGTGGAAAACCTGGATGGACCGGCGGAGGTGGAAGTTCTCGAAGACGGACCACTTCGTTCGGTGTTGCGCGTGACCCGTAAGTTCGGCCACTCCTGCATGGTGCAGCGCATCGTGCTGAATGCCGGCAGCCGTCGCCTCGACTTCCATTGCGAAGCCGACTGGCAGGAACACGACCGCCTGCTCAAGGTGGCCTTCCCGGTGGGTGTCAGCAGCCTGCGGGCGAGCTACGAAATCCAGTATGGCCACGTCGAACGCTCGACCCACGACAATACCAGTTGGGACGTTGCCAAGTTCGAGGTGCCGGTGCACAAGTGGGCGGACCTTTCCGAGGGCGATTACGGAGTGGCGATGATCAACGACTGCAAGTATGCGGCAGATATCAGCGGAAATGTGATGCGCCTGACTCTGCTCAAGGCCGCGAATGCGCCTGACCCGACAGCTGACCGCGGCAAGCACAGCTTCAGTTATGCCATCCTGCCTCACGCGGGAAGCTTGCAGGAAGGAGGCGTGATCGAAGAAGCCTATGCCTTCAACGTGCCGATGCTGGCGGTGGATGCCGCGGCATCATCCGGGGAGCTTCCCACGGAGAAATCCTTCATCAGTGTGGATCGTCCGGGAGTGATTCTCGAGGCGGTGAAACCGGCCGAGAAATCGGATGCGGCCGTGGTGCGCTTCTACGAAGCCTACAACACCCGCGGACCGGTGACGTTGAGCACGGATGTGCTGGAGGGCAAGGTAGGCGAGGTTGATTTGTTGGAAAATGCTTACACGGGTGAAAGCCCGGTGGAGGTGTCTGACGGGGATGTGACCTTGCAGGTTAAGCCGTTTGAGATCCGCACACTGGCGTGGAAATAACACCGGTCGGCCGAACGGCTGAAACCGGTAACGGGTATTTGATAAGCTGCATCTGCTTCCTGAGGTGCAGCTTTTTTGATGTGGGGTGGGGTGTGTTAGAATTTATGTGTGGTGGGAGTCGGGGGGGGAGCGATTTCTAATCGGTCGGCTGGTAGGGTGTGTGTGCTTGGGATGTGTTTTCCCAAAGCTTGCCGACAGGTTGGGAAACCTGTCCTACTGCGGGCGTGCACAGAGGTGCACGGCTTGGCTGGGTGATGTGTGAGGGGGGTGGTTTTTTGTGTGGTGGGAGCCGGGGAAGAGTAGGACCGATTTCTAATCGGTCGGCTGGTAGGGGATGTGCGCTTGGGATGTGTTTTTCCAAAGCTTGTCGACAGGTTGGGAAACCTGTCCTACTGCGGGTGTGCGCAGAGGTGGGCGGCTTGGCTGGGTGATGTGTGAGGGGGTGGTTTTTTGTGTGGTGGGAGCCGGGGAAGAGTAGGACCGATTTTTAATCGGTCGGCTGGTAGGGTGTGTGTGCTTGGGATGTGTTTTCCAAAGCTTGTCGACAGGTTGGGAAACCTGTCCTACTGCGGGTGTGCGCAGAGGTGGGCGGCTTGGCTGGGTGATGTGTGAGGGGGTGGTTTTTTGTGTGGTGGGAGCCGGGGAAGAGTAGGACCGATTTCTAATCGGTCGGCTGGTAGGGGAGGTGTGCTTGGGATGTGTTTTCCCAAAGCTTGCCGACAGGTTGGGAAACCTGTCCTACTGCGGGTGCAAGTTATGCAGCGTAGCGTGGGTATAAGAAAAACCCCCATTCGATGCGAATGGGGGCTTGGAAAAATAGAGGGGTCGCTAACCCGTAATGTAGGCGGTGTTTCGCGGGGGGGATTACTTCCGTCTCCTAAGGATAAGGGCTAAACCCCCCAGCCCAAGAAGTGCACTTGAACTCGGTTCGGGGATGGTGGTGACGTCTAATTGGAGATCCGCCAGTTGTAGTCCCCTGTCTGAACCTCCTCCACTTTCGTAGAAGCGAAGTTCAATAGTGTCGCCGGCATCCGCAGCGATGAAGTCGAGGTTTTCGTTGTTAGCTGCCATTGTGTAGTTAGGATGGTTTACGGCTGCTTTTGCTCGCAGTGTTCGTGCATCTGTGATGTTGACGATCTCAAGGTCTCCTTCAAAGCCTCCGCTGCTTCCTCCTCCTATGCGTTGACCTGCTAGGAAGGTGAAGGTTCCGTCTTGGGTATCATCGAGGAGGGCGGGTAAGGTGATGCTGATGGTGACGGTGTTGGTTGTTGCTGCAGCAAGGACTTCGAGACCTCCCATGGGTGATGGCGGAACTCCGGAGTTGATACCCCTCACCGCGAATCCTCCATTTGCGTAGGCTTCAAAGGCTGCGGGATCGGTCTGAGACCACGTTGCTGTGGCGGTGTTGGCAGGAGCATTGCCATTGGTGAATTCTTCGTCAAGTAGAGTAACCACAGCAGCTTGGCTGGTGTAAGCCGCAGTCAAGGATGTGAGGAGTAAAATAGTGCCTTTCATGTGATTTTGGTGGTTAGATTATATGTGAATGATCGACACTAGAGGTAGTGGGGTAGAGTGTCAATGCAAAAAAATATGCAAGAGAGCGCAGAGAAGCCGTCACCGGAGGTCCGGTAGCGGCTTTAAAGGGTAAGGTGTTAGATTTGTCTATTTGCTGATTTCAACCTCGCGGATGATCAGCCAAGTTCCTTGGTTGCCAGTTGCTTTAATCCGGAGTGCGGTGCTTCCCTTGGGCAGGGTTCCGTTGAACATGCCACCTTTGAAAGCACCGAGGGATTTCCATTCGTTGTTTGAGCCCTTGGCTTCCAGTTCCCCATTTTCGAGGTGGTCCTTGCCTCCGTCGGTCTCACCGGTAAGCACTTTGACCTTGGCCGTGCTGCTGGTGGCTTTCGGGAAAGTCACGGTGAAATGATCTCCTTTTTTGGGTGGTTTGGACGACCAGAATCGAGTTTTCAGGTTGCCGTCGATGGCAAAGATTTTGTCGTTGCCGCCATGCGTTGGTAGTGAGGTTTCAGCCTTCATACCGTTTTTTGCTTTGATGACAGGAGGATTGAAGACATCAAAGGCATTGACGCCGGCTTTTTTGTAGCGGGCCATCATTGGCTTGAGTCGCTTCATGAAGTCTTCAAAGTTACGACTTTCCTGTGGGGACCAGGCAACCTCGGCGAGGGCCGCAATCCGGGGGAAGGCACGGTATTCAACTTTGTCCCAGGTCTTCATGTATTCGGTCCAGAGTTGGGCCTGGCATCCGAGCACGTGTTTGGCTTTTTCCTTGCCTTGGAACTCTTTGGGGATCGGGTTAAAGGAATAGACGCTTTCGATGGTGCGGTGTCCGCCGATGGCTTCGTATTCCGGTCCTTGGCTGAGAATGGCGGCGGGAGTGTGCTGGTAGTGGTCGAAGTAGGTGTGGGACCCCGGGGCCATGACGACATCGTGACCTTCGTTGATCGAGGCGACAGCGTGTCCCCATCCACGCCAGAGCATCATGGTGGCATTCGGTGAAAGCCCCCCTTCGCGGATCTCATCCCAGCCGATCAGTTTGCGGCCTTTGTTTTCGAGCATTTTTTCAACGCGCTTGATGAAATAAGATTGGAGTTCGTGTTCATCCTTGAGTCCTTCACGCTTGATCACCGACTGGGCAAACTTGGATTGTTTCCACTGCCCTTTGGGGGCTTCATCACCGCCGATGTGGATGTAGGATGAAGGAAAGAGTTCGCAGATTTCGGTCAGGACGTCATCGACCCACTGGAAGGTTTCTTCCTTGGGGGCCAGCACGTAGGGGTGAACTCCCCAGTGGCACTTGACTTCCGGGTTGTAGTTCGGGATGTCGTCGTTTCCAAGCTCGGGGTAGGCGGCGATGGCGGCAGCCATGTGGCCCGGCATGTCGATTTCAGGTACAATCGTGATGTGTCGTTGCTTGGCGTAAGCCACGATTTCCTTGATTTGTTCCTGGGTGTAGAACCCGCCGTAGCGTTTGCCGTCGGACCCTCCACGGTTACCGTAGGGAGGCGTTGACGCCCGGTAGGCACCGACGGTCGTGAGTTTTGGGTATTTCTTAATTTCTACCCGCCACCCCTGGTCTTCGGTGAGGTGCCAGTGGAAGGTGTTCAGCTTGTGGATGGCGAGCCAGTCGATGAATTTTTTGATATCTTCGGGAGCAAACATGTGGCGGCCGACGTCGAGGTGCATGCCGCGCCAACCGAAGCGGGGTTGGTCGGAGATGTTGCAACCGGGCACGGTCTTGTCCTCGTTGATGATCTGTAACAGCGATTGGACACCATAGAAGGCTCCCGCGGCATCGTTGCCTGTGATCTTGATCTGCTTGGGTGTGACGGTAAGTTGGTAGCCTTCTTTTGGTTCCTTTTTGTCGGAAAGGTCCAAGTAGATCTCGGATGGGAGCATGATCTTCAGCTCTTCCTTGACCAGTTTGGGTTTGGCTCCGGTGGTTTTTTTCAGAGCGGACGCGAGGAGTTCAGCCTCGCCGGAGAGTTTCGCGTCGTAGCGAATGGCGGTTTCTTTGCTGATGGCAAAACTAGCGTCAGTGACCTTACTTTGAACGGGTTTGGGAATAATCGGCAGTTCCTGGGCATAGGCGCAGGTGCTGATGGCTGTGCCGAGTATTACAGCTTGGATAGTATTCATAATGGTATCGAGATCGTGGGTGATCTGCAGAGCATTTTCAACTGGAGCCGCAGATGTGCAAGCGAGAATACCTTGTCTCTTTCAGAAACAGGTCGTGAGGCTGAGTCCCTGATTTTTTGTTCGGTCATTCGGGGGGGACTGCCGAGCGCCTTCCTCTGAAATCGAGGGTCCAATCAATGAATGACGGGGTCCTGAACCTTTAGCCAAGTGTTATTTTCTTTGCCCGTGGCTTTGATGCGAACGGCTTTGATGGGGTAGCTGAGTTTGCCGGTGGCTTTACCTTGTTTGAACTGAGAGAGCAGGACAAAGCTTTTGCCGTCTTTGGATATTTCCATCTGGCCACTTTTTAACCTGTCGCTGCTAGGATCATCCGGGGCACCGGTGGTGATGGTGATGGATCTGGCATCCACCGGACGCTGGAATGTCCAGGTGATGTGGTCGCCGTCTTTGGGGGCTCCTCGGCTCCAGAAGAAAGTTGAGTGTTTCCAGTCGGTGGTCATTTCCGGGGTGTGGGCACCGTAGGGCGTGAGGCTTGTAGTTACCTTGGTTGCGGGGCGTCGTGCTGATTTGTCGGCAAACGGGTCCACGGCCTTGACTGTTTGTTTGGTGCGGTTGGATCCGGTGTCTGGAGCGCACTGTTTCGAGTATTGGTCCAATGGCAGGGCCGGGTTGAGCTGAACGGTGGCAGAGCTATCACCCCAGAGTTGTTTGACATGGATGCGGAGCGTGATTTTCCCTTTCACGCTGGGCAACTTCAGAAGATACAGGCTGCTGGCATTGTGAAAAACCGAAGATTCGTAATCGTGCCAATCTTGGCCGGTGACTTTACCGTCATGGAGGAGTTCCATTCCGGTGAGTAAAAACTGACCTTCTCCGGGACCTTGACCGACAAAAATCTCTTGGAGTCCGGCTTGTGGGACTTTGCCACTGAGGTCGTATTGCATGATGCCCTTGTTCTTTTGAATATCGCCTGCATTCCAAGCTCCCACATTGATGGCGAGTGATTCCGGTTCCCAGAAGTAGGCGATGTCCATTGCCTCAAAGCGTTGACGCATCGGAGTGAGTCGGGCCAAGAAATGGTCCCAGTCCTTTTGTTCCGGCGCGGACCAGAGGGTTTCTCCGATCGCCCATGCGCGTGGGAACATCATGATGAACATGTGGTCGGCGCTTTTGATGCGCTCGGACCAGAGGCAGGCTTCACCACCGAGGATGTGATGTCGTTTATCCGCAGGGATAGCGGGCAGTCCAACGTTAAAATAGTAGCAGTGGTTGAGATAGGATGCATTGGCGCTGTAGGCAAAGGGGTTTTTCTTCGATCGGGTATTCGGGTGATCGAAATAAATTTGAGGTGTCGGGCTGAAGACCACATCGTGGCCGGCCTTGGCGGCGGCAATACCTGGGCGCATGCCTTTCCAGGAGAGAATCGTGAGATCCGGGTCAACCTTGGAGCTGAGAGCTTCGTTCCAGGCGAAGGGTTTGCGATGGTGCTTTTTGACAATCGCGCAGCACTTGTTGATAAAATAGGTGTAGAGCTCGTGTGTGCTGTGGAGCTTTTCACGTTTCATCAACTCCAGGCACTCGGGGTGGTTTTTCCAATTGCCGGTTCCTACCTCGTCGGCTCCGATGTGAATGTTCGGGCTGTTGGGGAACTGTTTACAAACATCGGCGATGACATCGTTGATAAATTTGTAGGTGGCTTCGGCTCCCGGGTTCATGGTTCCAGTGATTTTTCCATCGGCTTTGCGGGTGGCAATTTCTGGATAGGCCCGGCAGGCTGCAGAACTGTGCCCGGGCATGTCGATTTCAGGCATGATGGTGATGCCTAGTTTCTCTGCGTGATCGACGACTTCACGGATATCCTGACGTGTGTAGGAGACGTCCGGATTTGAGGTGAGTTTCGGGTAACCCGCAATCGGGAGACGCCAGCCTTGGTCATCGGTGAGATGCCAGTGGAAGACATTGAATTTACAGGCTGCCATACCATCGAGCAGTTTGATGATGGTGTCTTTGTTCTGAAAGCGCCGTGAGACATCCAGCATCAAGGCGCGCCAGGCATATTCTGGTGCATCGTTGATGGTGAGGCAGGGGAGGGTGATGTCTTTAAGCGTGCCTTTGCCATAGACCGATGGTGGCATCAGCTGGAGTAAACTTTCGGTGCCGCGCACGATTCCTTCTGCGCTGGCAGCGGTGATGATGATCCCTTTGTCATGGATTTGCAAGGTGTAGGCTTCCGGGGATCCCTTGCTGGCTACGATCTTGAGTTGGATGGTGCCTTGTTGGTTCGTTTGAACCTTCCACCCCGTCCCCTTGGCGAGCCTCTGGATGAAGTGCTTGCCAACAAGTTCGGTTCCTTGACCGAGTGATACCGTCGTCTCACGAGTGAGTGTGAACTTGTTTTTTGCCAATTGAATGGATTTGGGCATCGGGATCAGGTTGGCTGATTCCGTGCTGATCTTTTTTGGCTTGGCTGGAAGTTGGGGAGGGATCGCTTTGTTGTAGATGACGGCGTTGTGGATGGCTCCGTGGAAGGTGGTTCCCCACTTGGCGTCCCCGACACTTTTCAGCGGGCAGACCGCTTGAAGGTTAACGCGCTTGACCAGTTTGCCATCGGCGTAAAGCTCGGTGTATCCTTTATACCCGACAAAGGTGAGTTTGACCCGCTTGCCGATAGGCACTTGATAGCCAAAATCGATGACGTTATGGGTCAGGCTCGTCATCGGCATGGCCGCGGCTGAGCGTCCGGCACGGACGATGCAAACCCCCTTGCTTATGTTGGTTGGCAGTTTGGTTTTTTTGTCGATTTTACTGTAGTAATTGTAATCGAGGAAGAGTGTCGCGAGTTTCGAGTCCATCAGGGTTTCTTGCCCTTGAAGGATGGTGGATCCTCCAATGTGACTGTCCGTGTAGCGGGTCAGGTCAAACGATGCGGTCCATGGGTAGCTGATGTGATCCGGGGAGCTTTCGATTTCCGGCTTGATCGAATTCCACTGCATCAACTTGGTTTCTTTATCGAGCTTCCAGACGATGCCATCGGAGTCGGCTTTGATATGGCGCTTGAGGAAGGTGGTTCCGGGGAAATGCCCCAGCATTGGGTTCTTTACATCGTGGCGACTTTTGCTGCCGGGAGTGAATTCAAAGGCATCGTTTCCTGGTAGGACTGCGGCAGCTCGTTGTTGGAATGCGGTAAAGTCTTTTGAGCCTTTGCGTCCCCAGAGCTTTTCAGCGAAGGTCAAAAGCGATGGCATGGTAAGGCGCGCGACCTCGTTGTTGTTAAACCCGGCAAATTGGTATCCACGGTCGTTCCAGATGTGGAATTTTCCTCCGAGGAGGTTCGGGCTGTCTTTGGGGATGATGCCACCTGGTTTCGAGCTAAAGTAATTGGGTGACCATTTTTGATAGACGTTGGCGTTATTGATGCCGTAGTAGGGAGCGCATGGTACGATGTAGGTCCAGCCGTGGTTGGAGTTGATGAAGGTATAGCCTTCCTTGACCTTGGCGGCGGCATCGGCGGTGACCCACATGTCGATGACGACATCTTTGTCGGGTTGGGTTGTGCCGGGCATGTGTTCGTAGCCGGACCAGATGCGGGTGACTTTACCTTTTTTCTTCAGGTAGCTATTGAAGTGGTTGATGTAGCCACGGAAGAGTTCTCCCATTTCCTCTTTTTCTTTTTTGGAAAGTCCGCCGAGGCGAAGTTCGTCGGTGCCGATGTGGATGTGTTCGGATTCAAAGACGTCACAAATTTCATCGAGCACCTTTTCCATGAATGGGATGGTGGCGGGGTTGGTCAGGTCGAGGTTCTGGCTTGCCAGCTTCGGGTGCTGGAGGTCCGGGCGGTAGTAGGTAAAGGCGGAGGCGTGCGCCGGGGCGTCGATTTCGGGCACGATGGTAATCCCCCTGGCTTTGGCGAATGCCTGCAAGGCTTTCATTTCCTCCTGGGTGTAGTGACCGTCCTGGTTCGCTAGCCCGGGAAGTGACTTCATCTCAAGCCGGAAGCCTGGAGCAAATCCGATCGAGTCGTTGAGGTGCAGGTGGAGTTGGTTCATTTTGACGTAGCTCATCGCCCTGATCCAGTCCTTCATTTGATCGAAGGGGACAAATTTGCGACCGACATCCCACATCAATGAGCGAACCCGGTAGTCTGGCTGGTCGGTGATGGTTCCTCTGGGTAGATCTCCCTGAGCCATAAGCTGCAAGAGGGAGCGCGAGGCATAGAACAGGCCGGCAGGAGTCGAAGCCTTGAGAACTGCATGCTCGCCCATTTCCAGTTTGTAGCCTTCTTCATGAGGGCACTCATCGGAAATTTTCAGAATAATGCTACCACCACGAGATGGTTTCCCCTTGCTGATGACAAAATCATCGCCCGTGACGTCTTTGATGTCTTGTTTGAGTTGGCTGGCCAGCTTTGTCGCGGCGGGCCCCTCGGCAATGATGGTTTTTGCGCTCAATCGGCATGAGCCTTCGGCCCCTTGCCACTGCTGCACGGCTGGAATGATTTTGGGTTCGGCATTTTTTGCGAGACCAGGGGAGGTGACCGTGGCCATTGCCAGAACGGCCAATGGGATTCTGAATATTCGTTTCATCTTATCTTTGGCTGGTGTTCAGATGTCTGCAATGGCTCTGGATGAGCACGGGCTATCGTGGC
The DNA here is from genome assembly GCF_013391475.1 of Oceaniferula marina. NCBI lineage: Bacteria > Pseudomonadati > Verrucomicrobiota > Verrucomicrobiia > Verrucomicrobiales > Verrucomicrobiaceae > Oceaniferula > Oceaniferula marina. The sequence goes on from NZ_JACBAZ010000007.1 coordinate 9,263, forward strand.
CCTGTTGCAAAACATGGACATCTCTGGGAACTGCCAGTGAATGAAGCGTGGGTATGTTGAGCTGTCCACACTGATGTCGTGCCGAGTAGCCGTAAACATTCAGATATGGATGATACCCATGTCGTAAAGGGCATGGGTCGCTGGGAGGCTTTGGCTCCCAACTGGTTTTTGGGAGAGAAAGGATGTGGGGCTAGCCTTTGCTCTGCTCAAGCATGCGTAGCAGCGGGGCTGTGGCCTTTTCCCGGATGTCAGCTGGCATATCGATTTGCGGTTGCAGGGATTGCAGGCAGTCGCGCAGTTTTTCCAGGGTGTTCATTTTCATGAAGTGGCAGTCGTTGCAGGCGCAGCGTTCGGTGGGGCCGGCAATGAGATTTTTCCCCGGAGCTTCCTTTTGCAGTCGGTGCAGCATGCCGCTTTCGGTGACGACGATGATGTTGTCGACCGGTGCGTTCTGGCAGTAGGGGATCATTTTTTCTGTCGAGCAGACTTCGTCGGCGAGCAGGCGTACGGCCGTGGTGCATTCCGGGTGGGCGACAACGAGAGCGTCCGGGTGTTCTTCTTTGATCTTGTTGATCGACTCCCGGGTGAAATCCATGTGGACGTGGCAGGATCCGTTCCAGAGGTCCATTTTGCGTCCGGTTTGTTCCATGACCCAGGCGCCGAGGTTGGCGTCGGGGACGAAGAGGATCGGGCGGTCTGCCGGGGCTTGCTCAACAATTCTGACGGCATTGCCGGAGGTGCAGATGACATCACAGAGTGCCTTCACCCCGGCCGAGCAGTTGATGTAGGCGATGACGTAGTAATTTTTGTCAGCGTGTTGCTTGAGGTAGGATTTGAGGTCTTCTGCCGGGCACGATGCTTCGAGTGAACATCCGGCATCGAGGTCGGGCAGGACGACTGTTTTCCCTGGATTGACGATTTTGGCGGTTTCCGCCATGAAGTGGACCCCGCAGAAAGCGATGACGTCGGCGTCTGCTTCCTGGGCACGGTAGGCGAGCCCGAGGGAGTCGCCGACATAATCCGCCAGATCCTGGATATCACCAGTCTGGTAGTTGTGGGCGAGGATGACGGCGTTGCGCTCTTTTTTCAAACGAAGGATCTCGTCTCGGAGGTCGAGGGATGTGCTTGGCATGGGGAAAGAGTCAGGAAGCTGGTGAAAAGAGTCAAGAAACAAGCTCGAGGCAGACAAAGAAAAACCCACCATCCGTCGAAACGGAGGTGGGTGGATTCAAAAGAGGTGATTTCAGTCGTCGCTTAGCGCTTGTTCATCGACTGAGGTCCTTTGCCCATGGGTTTTCCCATTGGCTTGCCCATCGGCTTTTGGTTGGAAGATTTTTGCTCGGCTGGCTTTTTCATTCCAGAGAGTTCCTGCTGCGCATGTTTGGGTAGTTTGGGGTCGCTGCCCTTTGCTGCTTGCTGGCCTTGTGGTGTTGTTGGAGCAGCGGCTGGCTTGCTTGGCTCGGATGGTTTTGCTGGAGCAGGGCTGCTGGTTGCAGGTTGACTGCTGGCCGGTGCTGCCTTTGGCTGTGCGGTTGGAGTTCCAACGGTTGATTTACCGACGAAGATGGCTCCGGGCTCGATGGAAAGGGAGGCGGCTTTGATGTCGCCGACAAGTTCGCAGTTGGCTTTCAGCTCAACGTTGTGGCTGACTTCGATGTTGCCGTAGACTTTTCCGTAGATGACCACCGAACGGGTGCTGATTTCTGCCTGAATCCGTGCGTTCTCTCCTACAGTGAGTGATCCATCGGATTTGATTTCACCTTCGATCTTGCCATCGACAACGAGGTCGTTGGAGAATTTGATGCTGCCTTTGATTTCAACATCCGAGCTGAGCACGTTACGTCCACTTGGGCTGGGTGCAGCTGAAGGAGCGGAAGTGGTGGCTGGGGCCGGCTTACTTGGTTGGGATGCCGGTGATGGAGCGCTGGCTGCCGGGGCGCTGGTCGGCGGTTCTGCTGCCGGGCGCGTTGGGGCTTGGATTGGCTCTGGATTCGGTTGGGCTCCTTTGACTCTTTTAAATACGGACACGATTCTTAAATAATATGGTTGTTACGATGGGTAGGTATCAAATCACCCTTCTTTCTCAAGGGGAATCTTTGAAAATTTTTACGGAGCTTCAGAGGCTTCGCTTTCAGTTTTCTGCTTTTCTGCGGGATTGTTTTGTTCTGCCTCGCCTGGAGTAGGTGTTGGCGTAGCTGTTGGTTCCACAGGAGGCGTCACTGGTGCCGGTGGGGCGGGTGTGACCGCGGGCGCTGGTGGTGCCGGTGGGGCGACTGGTGCCGGTGGGGCTGGCTGAATTTTGGTGGGAGGTTCAGCATTCACAAGTGCCAAGCGGGCTGCGGCGGCTTGGCTGAAGGTGTTGCCCTGGGCTCCTTCGTCTGCCTGTGCTTTTTTATACCAGGTGGAGGCCTCTTCTTTTTTGCCTGCGGCCTTGGCGATGTCGCCCAAGGTGATGCAGGCGAGAGGGGCGATGTAGCTGTCGCTCTCGTTTTCGGCAATTTCGGTGAGTAGGGTGCTGGCATCCTCCGTTTTACCTTCCTCGAGCATGCGCAGGGCCAGGCTGACCTGGGCACTTGCTTTGGCCGGGTGGTTCGGGTTGTTGTCGATGAATTCGTTCAGTGTCTGGATGGCGTCGGTTGGCGAGTCTTCTCCTTGCAAGTCGGCCAGTAGGGGGAGTGCCGTGGAAGCCGCTTTGCTTTCGGGCCATTGAGAAATGACTTTTTGGTAATCCTCGGCGGATTCTGCGGTCAGCAGGGCGGCTCCAGCCTCCTCAGCTTTTCCTTTGGCAATGCCGGAATAAATGACATAGGCGATCATACCGAGGGCGAGCAGAATAGCGGCGATGATCAGTTTTTTCTGGTGGGCGTCGAGAAATTGATCGAGCTTGCTTGGGCCGTGGTCGATTTCTGCGAAGGGTGTGGGTGATTCAGCCATAGAATAGGTAAGTTGGGCGGGCGTGATAGCGGAGGTCGGAGGGCTTGGCAAGGGAATAGCTTTTAGAATCGTTTTTTCCCTTGGTGCGGGTTGCAGGGGGGCTCGACTAACCGAGAAGCAGCACGGATTTGGCGATGTCGGCAAATGCGGCGCTTGTCGGATTGGCCGAGGGATCCGAGAGGGCGATGGGCTGGCCGCTGTCACCTTGTTGTCGGGTCGGAATATTGATCGGGATTTGACCTAGCAGCGGGACTTTGAGTTTTTCCGCTTCACGGGCTCCTCCTCCTTCGCCAAAGATCGGGTAGCGGGTGCCGTGGTCACATTCAAACCAGGCCATGTTCTCGATCAGTCCGAGGATGGGAACGTTGACCTTGTCGAACATCGAGACCGCCTTTCTTGCATCGATCAGGGCCACTTCCTGCGGAGTGGTGACGATGATGGCCCCGGTCAGGGCGATGGTCTGGACGATGGTTAGTTGAATGTCTCCGGTTCCGGGGGGCAGGTCGAGAATGAGGTAGTCGAGATCTCCCCAAAGGACGTGGGTGAGAAATTGCTGGGTGTAGCGGGTTGCCAGTGGTCCGCGGACGATGACCGGGGAGTCATCTTCCAGCAGGAAGCCCATGGACATCAGCTTGACGTCGTGGGCGGTGATGGGGATGATTTGGTTGTCCTCGGTTGCCAGGGGGCGTTCGTTTTTCCCAAACATCAGGGTGATCGACGGACCGCAGAGATCGCAATCGCAGAGTCCTACCTTGGCTCCGGTCTTGGAGAGGGCCACGGCAAGGTTGGAGGCCACGGTGGATTTACCGACGCCTCCTTTGCCTGAGGCCACGGCGATGATTTTTTTGACTCCCGGGATGTTGCTTTTTTCCTGTCCCTCGGCTGAACCCGCTTGGGTGCTGGGTTCTTGGACGTCGATTTCAATCTTGGCATGCTTGATTTCCGGAACCGGATCGAGCACCGCATGGCAGTTATTGAAAATTTGTTCTGGAACCGTGGGGTCCTTGGTTTGGATGCTGATCAGGACCGTGACAATACCGGCGTCGATTTGCACATCCTTGACCAGGCCGAAGGAGACGATGTCACGGCTGAAGCCGGGGTAGGGAACTTGTTTGAGAAGCTCAAGTATGGATTCAGGATTCATGAAGAATGAGGAGTTTAGAAAGTAGAAGAAGGGGGCTTAGTGCTCTTCGTGGGTTGTTTGGCTCGATAGGTAGAGAATGCGTCCGCAGTTCTCACATTGGGTGATTTCTTTTTCCGCCTGAACATTGATCATGGTAGCGGCTACGAGTTTCATATGGCAGCCTTGGCATTGTCCGCGCTCAGCTGAAACAATGGCATCACCACCTTTGGATTTCATCAGCCGTTCATAAAGGGAGAGTTGGTCTTCATCGACGGCCGAAGCCAGAGAGTCACGATCAGACTGCACTTCCGTTTTTTGTTGTTGGCACTCTGCAGCTTTTTTGTCGAGCAGTTCGATTTCTTCATCGACCATACCCTGGGTGATGTCGAGAGCGGCCTGGGCCTTGTTCCGTATTTCTTGTAAGCCGTCGGCCTTTTCCATCAGTTCGAGCTCGGTTGTTTCCAGCGCATCGATTTCTTCCGTGTAGCGGGTGATTTCATTTCCGAGAGCCGTAAACTCTTCGTTTTTCTTGGTTTCATACTGCTGGACTTTCAGTTTTGTGAGGGTGTCTTTCCGCACGCCGATATCCAGTTCGACATTTTTGATGGCGATTTCGTTTTCCTGAATGGCGGATTTTGCCTGGGCTACGGTGTCGAGGTCGTTAGCCAGCCGTTCCTTGGCTCGTTGCTGATCATTGGGGATGCGTTTCAGCTCGTTGGTGAGTTTGAGGATACGTTGGTCCCGATCCTGGAGGATGAGTAAGGATTCGATTTCAGAAAGCATGCATGGGTTCTACCCCCTGATTGGCCCTGGGGCAAGTGTAGCCTGTGTCGAGAAAGATGATTTTTCTTGGTAGCCAAAATTGGCGTCATCGGATAGGGTCTGGCTGTCGTTTGCGATGAGTCGACAAAGCCAAACCGAAAAATGATGAAAATTGAGTGTCCAGAGTGTAGTCAACGATTTGATGTGACGGATGAGTTTATGGGAAAGACCGTGGAGTGCGGGTCCTGTGATGGTCGTTTCAAGGTGGATGATGAAGTGTTGGTGAAGGAGAAACAAAAATTTTATCCAGGTGAGAAACGGGGAGCGCATCTTGAGCGGTTTGCCAGCGCCAAGGCGAGCGCGGTTTCGGCCGCCCCGGAGGCGGTGCAAGTGGGCTTTCAGCAGGCACACTATCAGCCGGACCCTCATGCAGAGCTCGTGGGGCCACCTCGTCCCAGACGTACGGTGGCTGCGGTCCTTGGTGGTAGCTTGATGGTTTTGATTCTGATTGTCTTTTTACTGGCAGGAGGAAAAGAGGGACCGATGAGGGATATGGAAACGCAGAATCGGTTTATTCTCTGCGGATTTACGGCACTATTGGGCTGTGGCTTGTTATTCTATGGCATGGTGAAGAACCGGATGATGGGCGGATTGCTGTGTTTGCTTCTCGGTGGGGGCTTGATGGCGATGCCTGTGCTGTTTCCTGGAAACCCAACCAGCGCATCGGATGATTATGTCCCCGACCTGGTGGCAGAAAAAGAAGCGGAGGATGAGGCTGTGGCAGCCGATGATGAGGCGGATTATATGGACGAAATTGGCTACGAGCCCGTAGCCGAGTCCTTGCGGGTAGCTCCAGCTCACAGCATTGTGGCTATTTATTTGCGTAATGCCAACAAGGGGGTGCGGGAAAAAATCTCTGATTACCTCTACGAGGAAACAGGCAAGCTTGCCCGTGGGATTTCTTATGACCGGGGAGATTTTCGCGACAGTGGATTGTATGGTCTGATTCTGCTTCAGCAACAGACCAAAAGCATCGATGAGGTTGCCGTGCTGTGCAGTAAGTTCGGACGGATCAATAAAATTTACAAGAACCTACGGGTCGTGGATGTGACGGTTTCCAATTCCAAAATTGTGAAGCTCGACCCTGAATCGTCTCTGGATCCGAGCAGTTCGACGTATTACCGCGAACAGCTCAAGGCACTGCGTGGATTTGACCCCGAGCAAATTAAAAAGGCGGTCGCTCGACTGGGCGGGGTGGAGCCTAAAGCCCACCGGGATGATATTTCCAAGGAATTGCTGCGCTTGCTGGCGGAGAAGAAGGACAAGGAGCTCCGACTGGCTCTTTTTAAGGCGATTTCTGTCTGGTCTCAGCCGGGAGATGGTGCGGGTGTCGTGGTTCTTGCCGCTGTGAATGATTTATACAAGGTCGGGGAGTCCAGTAAAATAGCCATGGAGTTCCTTATTGATCGTCAAGTGGATGGTTCCCAATTGGTTCTGATGGAGTTATGGAGCAAAGACCCCGTTGAGTGGTCTCCCTTGTTTTTGAAACTCGGTGAGGGTGCCCAGGTCTTGCTGCTCCCCTCGCTGAATCAAATGGATACCGTGCATGTGGTGGCCGCAGCCGATATTCTTGGTAAAGTCGGCTCCAAGGCCTGTGTTCCCGAGCTTGAAAAAGCGGCTGAGCAGCAGACTGAGGAATTAAGTAAAAATTCTCTGAAAGCTGCCATTGACGAAATTGAAAAGCGCTCCTAGTCTGCACGCCGTCTCCCGGGAAACCTCGGTGAGATAAGGATCATTTCCCAATGCCGCCGTGGCGGAATTGGTAGACGCGACGGATTTAAAATCCGTTGATTGGTAACAATCGTGCCGGTTCGATCCCGGCCGGCGGTATGGGGAATCTCTTATGGAATAAAGGCTGTATCCGATTTTGGTGCAGCCTTTTTTTTGGGGTGTGCGAGTGTATTCGCTTCTGTTTTCTCCGATTTGCAGGAAAAAAGTGAGATAAATCGGAGACTGATAGATTCGATTTTCGGACCTAACTGACCACACATGCTGGATGTGATGCATTTGATCGAGCCTTCTCGGCAAGTGTTGGCGAGAATTCCCGATTCCAGGCGAGTGCCTACAGTCGTCAGCTTCCATAGTCTACGCTATACAGCCGTGACCATGCTCCATGACGCAGGCATCCCGGCAAGTTACCGTGGAAGAGTGGGTCGGCCATGACAGTGTCGAGGTCCACAAGGCTTATATAAAGATTGGCTGTGAGTCGTATCAGATGCTCTGCCAGAACTGTAGAAGTCTGCGGCTTCCCTCTATTCCCTCTCTGCCATCTGAACCGATACTCGGCAGAAGAGGGCTTTGCGGCCGCTCTTGGGGACTTGGATGGTCTTGAGGGTGCCGTCACCTTCTACGGTGTAGTCAGCGGGACCTGACATGTCTGTGAGTGTCTCGGTGATGTGCAGGTAGTAGATGCGTCCAGGCTGAGATTGCCAGCGGACGGTCATGCTGCCTTGTGGGGCGTCTTCGGACTCCAAGGTTTCGATCTTAAAGACGGATGAGGCGTCCCGGGGATTGAGGCCTGCGATGTATTCAGCGAGGTTGTCCTGCCCGTCATTGTCTTGGTCCTGGCTTGCTGACATCGCTGTGTTGTTGCCGGTGTGTTTACGCTCCCACCAGTTGGGGATGCCATCAATGTCGGCATCGATAAACTCACCGCCGGTATCGAGCAGGAAGAAGTTACCCTCTGCATTGATTACAAAGACAAAGTCGGACTGGCCGGGGTGTAGACCTCTGCGGTATTCTTCGACGTTACTGTAGGCATCGCCATCTGGATTCCCGGCAGCGTCATTCGCTGTGCGGGTCAGGCCGTATTTGTCCTCCCACGAGTCAAGCATGCCATCCTCAAGGTGTGGGGCGGAGTGCCCCTGCTGTAAGGGCACCATGCGCCCCGTCCGCACCTTCCTCCGGCACGAGGAAATCCAATTCTTCCTCTGGCTCCACGGCCTCTGGGAAGGAATCATCCATCTTCCCCGGCCACCGCCGCCGCCCTTCGACATCGAAACCATGGAGCCCATCGAGCCACCTTGGCAAGCCATCAAGGAATGGATACCCGACGACGAACCTAATCTCACTTGGTTCAATCAGGAAAGGAAACCAGCAGGGGATGATTCCAGACAGTATGACCAAAGCCTCGCTTGGCAACCAACCGAAATACCTCTCGGCGATGGCCGCACCCTGGTTCTCGATCCCACATAAACTCCATTGACAATATTTCAAAAATCAACCCCCTATCTCCTCCTCGCATGATGCTCTCGACCACCTTCCTCAAAAAGCAAATTCCTAGCAGTCCTGTTATATTGCAACCAAGCCCAAGATCAAAAGAGTGGTCGAGCAGGTTGTGAGTGCTCTTGAGTATTGGCCTGAGTTTGCCGAAAAGGCCAAGGTTGCGGAACAGCAGGCCCTGCAGATTGACCGTGTCATAGATCATCAACTCTCATTGAAATGATGGGTGCTTGCGTTTTTTATCGCTGACCGCGAAATAGGTGAATGGCCGCGAAAAAGAACCGTAGAAACGGTTTTATACCATTTGAGCATTCAGATTGTCGGAATGACGCAAGTCTTTTGGATTCTGGCAAGGAACAAGGAGGAAGCATAGCGATCTATGCGATCGACGCGAAACGCCGCTAGTCTTCAAAAGACACAGCGGCCCGCATCGCTCCAGCTTCGCTGGCAAAATAACAAAACCTAATATTTCCTCATTCCGACAATATGTCTGGGCGACTGTCGGACTTAAGATTGAAGTTAGATTATCACCCTTAAACTAGACACTTAACGCATCCAGTGTGAGCTGTAGCTACTTCAAAAAAGAGGCTATCCCCTCTAGGCCGCTCATAAAAGCTAAAATTTTTAAGTCCGACAGCCCCTCTGGGAGAATGGTATTGCTAGCGCTTTGCACAAGCGCATGGCTTCAATTGTCTGGCACGGATCACCGATCACAGCACACTGATCACCCTCCACCAGAACGGACTTCGGCGATTTCGGTCGATGGATTGCATGGAATCAAGTGATTTCGTGAATATACTTATGAGGCTTTTGAACGAACGAAGTTAACGGCTCTGAATAGGTTTTTGTGAGGCTGGAATTATTTGAATACACCTATGAAGAAAAAACTCCAGCTCGCGGAGGGGGGATGGGTTTTGGTATTTTGATGGTCTTGAACGCAAAATGGGGGCTGGTGCTGAATTTGAGCCAAAAACAATGCCTGAAGTGTTTTTGTATTATGACGTTAATGCCATTGTCTGAATTTCTATTAATGCGCGGAACGAAGTGTTGAAGATTCACTGAGAGTATCAGCGTGTTTGTTAGTTGTTTTGGTTTGTTGCTACGGCCCGATTGCCTCGAATTGTTGGGCCTCAGCGGCCATGGTCCATTTTGCATCGATAGCGTGTGAATCAATGTGTTCTTTGATTTTTAAGATGTTGACGCGGAAAAACTCTTTGCTGCGGTTTCCCTTGTTGACCCGTCCAGCTTCGAAAAATTTGTGGAGGATTAATTCAAAACTCGGAGCTTCTTTAGTGCAGATCCTAGCTTGAACTCGTTTAGGCAAAGGTGAGTAGTATTGTACTTATTTAGTAACTTATTATGAAACGTTATATCGATTGATTTGTTTAAAATGATGATTTTTTATTTCAAAGGTTTGTTTTTTGCCTCCTTTTAACAATACAGTATGAATGGTAGATATGAGCGATACGTTACAGCGCAGCAATGAGGGCGAGCCACAGCTTGCCTTTACGCGGTTGTTGATTGCTAACGAACGTGCGCTATACGGATTTTTGCTCTCTCTTGTGCATGATCGGTCAGCTGCTGACGACCTGCTCCAAGAGTTGGCTGGACGCTTGTGGAGGAAATTTGATGAGTACGATAGCTCGCGACCTTTTATTGCTTGGGGGATTGGTTTTGCTCGTCTGCTTGCCTTTGAGTGGCGCCGTAAACAGCAGAAACTGCCAATCCCGATGGACGATGAAATTCTCAATTCGCTGGCCGACGCCTCGGCAGAACATGCTGAGCAGTATGACGAACGTAGGTCGTACTTGTTGAAATGTATGAAAGGTCTAACTGAACGGCAAAGACAAGCACTACACGCACATTATTTTGACGAGCAACCTGTGAAAAAGATCGCCCGTCTTTGGCAACGCACTGAAATGGCTGTGTATAAAATTCTTAAGCGTGCTCACAAGGCTATGTTTGATTGTATGCGTGAGTCCATGGCAAATACTCTGGGGAAGGGGGGCGACTCATGAGCGATGTCACGCCAGCTCAAGCAAAGGTCTTTGATGAAACAGTGTGTCGTGTTTTGTTAGGTGAGGCTGAATGTGGAGACAGCGAATCACTCTGTTGCATGATCGATGATTCGGAAGAATTGCGTCAGCGTTTTCTGGATCACGTAGCCATACAAAGTTTCTTAGTTGATGAGGGCAGGGCTGGAGGTTTTTCTGAGAACCCGAAGAGGTTATTTGAAGCTCTTGAGGAAACAGAGACTTTGCCCAAGGTAACACAGCTATTATCGCGTGGTCTTTCGCGCTGGATATCAGCCGTGGCGGCTGTTGTTGTGATTGGGCTTATTCTTGTTTTCACCGTGCAGCTGCCAAATCGTGTGAATGCAGCGTCTCAATCACTCGACCAGATTATCGCCGCTTTTGGACGCATGGATGATCGGGCTTATGTAATTCATGTAATCAATCAACACTCGTCAAAATCTAAAAGCCCTCACCGAGGAAGCCAAAAGAGAGGTGGGGCAGGACGTTATCCTCCACCCGTCTATTTGGATAAAGCACAACTCTTTTTGCGTGGGGGTCGGCAGTTTGTTCTGAAACAAGAGCTACCGAACGGTGAACACCGCATCATGGGCGGCGATGGTGAAATTAGCTGGAGTTTCCGTGGTGACGGACCTGTGCGTATGAGTCATGACCCACAACGCTTCCGAGGTGGTTTGCCAGGGAGACAGCAAGATCTGGCATTCCTCGACCTTCGCACACAATTGAGCAATCTCAAAGATCTCTATCAGATCGAAATCATTAAGTCTAACTCGCAAACAGAAGTCGGGCTACAAGGACTGCGTGGATATCGTAATTCACGTGAGCAAGGAGGACCGAAGATCATAGAGATATGGTTCGATCCTAGCAATGGTATGATCCACCGGATGGTGCTCGAAGGGCTTCCTCGCCGCAATGAGCATCCAGGAGCTCTCAAGCTTGAGTTGGTGTCATCAGAAAGCCTGCCGACAGACTTTTTTTCTCACAATGCTCATCATGAACCAGGGCGAAGAATCGAAGCCGATAAAAAATAATGAAACGCACACTCATAATCTCGTCAGCCGTAATGTTAGCTTTCATCACAGGTGGTCACGCAGCCCAGAAGCCAAATATCATTTTCATGCTCTCTGATGATCAAAGCTGGAACGGCCTATCTGTAGCGATGCATCCGGAGTTTTCTGGATCAAAGAGCTCGCATGTTCGCACGCCCAACCTCGAGAAGCTCGCTGCGTCTGGCCTGCGATTTAGCTCGGCCTACGCACCTGCTTCCGTTTGCTCTCCTACGCGAATCGCTTTGCAAACAGGAAAGAGTCCCGCGCAACTTGGCTGGACGAAGGCAGCTCCTACGATGACCGCTGCTGATGGGTATAAAATGATCCCGCCAACCAACATCCGCTCGATATCAAAAGATGAGGTTACTGTGGCGGAACTACTCAAAACGGCTGGATATGCTACTGCGCATTACGGTAAATGGCACATCAATGGTGGTGGGCCGGAAGCACATGGCTACGACGAAAGCGACGGCGAAACCAGCAACAAAGACGCAGCGCCGTTCAAAGATCCTAATCCGGTTGATATCTTTGGTATGGCGAGTCGCGCGCAAGCGTTCATGGCTAAAAACCATAAACTCGGGAAGCCGTTCTTTATCCAAATGTCGTTCCACGCATTGCATTACCCTGAGAATGCACGGGCTGAAACCTTAGCGAACGTCCGCAAACGTAATGTTGGAGGGAACGAAAAAAATGTCTTAAGAATCGCAATTGCCGAAGACCTCGATGCTGGAGTCGGAAAAGTGTTAGCCGCAATCGACAAACTTGGAATCGCTGACAACACCTATGTCATCTACATGTCCGACAATGGTGGTGGAGGGGGCGGAGGTATGCGAGATGGTCTCAGCGGTGGAAAGGGCTCCGTCTGGGAAGGTGGCATCCGTGTGCCCCTAATCATCGCAGGCCCTGGGATTAAAGGGGGGGGCTTCAATCATCAGCGCGTTATAGGCCAGGATTTTTTGCCGACCTTTTGTGAACTCGCTGGGGTCAAGGCCCCGATGCCAAAGGGTGTCGAGGGGGGGAGTTTTGTCCATTTACTGCATGGTGAGAGACATCCCGTAAAGCGTTTGCATGAAGAACTGGTTTTCCATTTTCCCCATTACCAAAGCTCTGACGGGCCGCATACCGCGCTGATCCTTGGTGACATAAAATTGATCAAGTTTTACGAAACCGGGGAGCTGAAACTTTTCGATCTATCGAAAGATCTCGCTGAAAAAGTCGAACTCTCAGAGAAACATCCTGAGCAAACTGAAGCACTCAACAAACGACTTAATAATTACCTGAGGGATGTCGGAGCCCGGCTACCTGTCCCCAATCCCAATTATGATCCATCCAAGCCACCTCAACCACCCAAGAAAGGTAAAAAGGGCAAGGGTAGCAACAAGAAAAAAAACCTCAGAGAGAAACAGTAACGATGAAAACAACCTACCCTTTCGCACTGCTCGCAGCTACATTTCTAACCCTCGTAGAAGCGCACGAACTCGGGCGACATCAAGGCAGTGGTTCACGAATCACGAAGCCGCGTATAGAGGACACGATCAAGGCCAGCGTTTATGCCGACAACTGGTTTAAACTCTATATTAACGGTGAACTCGTAGCGATGGATTCGATCAAGTTTATTCCGCACAATGTAGTAACGGTAGATATACTCCCAAGTTATCCAATGACCATCGCGGTGATGGCGAAGGATAATGCCGATGCAAAGACGGGAATGGAATATAACAATACCCAGATCGGCGACGGTGGTTTCATCCTCAAGCTTGGTGATGGAACCGTTACCTCAGCGAAGTGGAAGGCAAAAAAAATCTTCTGGGGGCCGATTAACGGTGATACGAAGAATCTGCGGGTTGAAAAAATTCCGGTGCCAGAACATTGGTATGCTGTTGATTTCGATGATTCAGACTGGAAAAATGCTAGCGAGTTCACGCAAGAGGACGTTGACCCTAAGAAACCTTTTTTTGAGTATGACTTTAAAGGTGCGAAGTTTATTTGGAGTGCTGATCTTAAACTAGATAACACCGTGATCTTCCGCCATCGCGTCGAGAAAGCTCCGGATGGCAAAACCAAGTCTTGGGATATGTCAGCCCCCCCCTATGCGAATCCATCTACTCTGAAAACAACGCTGATACCGAAGGCTCAGACCACGGTCAATTCAAAGGGCAATCCTGCTCAGGCGATACCTTTTCTGAAGTTCTCTGACTCAGTAAAGCTGCGCTGGGATGACGCGTATTTCTACGTTGAGTCTAATGGTATGCCCGATCACTCGATGATGGTGGGGATCACAGCATGGCAACAGCAGATACCTCTACCTCAACCCTACATGGGTGACAACGCATGGCGAATTCCTTTGCATCCTATCCCAGCAAGAACACCGATGTCTGCGAAGAAGAACTTCTTTCGTGGTGCCATCGCCGTTGCTGCGAATGGAGTACCTATTTTCAACCCTATCAAAAATGATGGACGTACAGATACATTTTTGGCAGGGGAGCTCGACAAGTGGGGAGGTCATTGCGGTCGTGCGGATGATTACCACTACCACATAGCTCCGGTTCATCTTCAGCAGAGACTCGGCAAGGACAAACCTCTTGCCTATGCTCTCGATGGCTACCCGATCTATGGATATGAAGAGCCTGATGGATCTCCGGTGACCGGCCTGGACGAGTTTAACGGTCATAAGGATACCGCGGGGAACTATCACTATCACGCGACCAAAAGCTACCCCTACGTCAATGGAGGTTTCTACGGCAAGGTGACCGAGCGGAACGGTCAGGTCGATCCTCAACCGCGAGCACATGGAATGCGCCCTGCGTTGACTCCTCTGCGTGGAGCAAAGATTACAAAATTTCATTCTGAAGGAAGTCACTATCACCTTCATTATGATCTTGGTGGGCAAAGTTATGCGCTTAACTACGAAGTGCAGGATGACCGATCAGTCACGATTGAGCGTGTCGACCCCAGTGGCATATCTACCACTGAAACTCACAGCGGCAAACGTCAGGGTGGTGGTCCGGGCGGCAAGCAAAAGGATCGTAAATCTTGGATCAGTGCCCACAAAGAAGAGTTGGATAGGAACTCCGATGGTGACGTGACGCTAGTTGAAATGATGAACGAGGCGAAAAAAGTATTCAGAAGCTACGACGCTAACAACGACGGGGAAATCTCTGCTGAAGAGTCAAAAGGCCCAGGAGTCAAAAGTGCCATGGGAGGATTTGTTCGTGGACACTTCGAGGAAATAGATCGTAATAGCTCCGGAGCAATCTCTGCGAGAGAGCTAGCAGATAACGCAAAAAAAATGTTCTCCAAGGCCGATGCCAACAGCAATGGAAAAATCGAAGGCGAAGAATACAACCGCTCCGCCGGTGGAGGTAAGCGGAAGGGAGAAAAGGGGGGTGATGGAAGAAATAAGCGTGCCCAAAAATAATCATGGAAGGGTTTGGTTATTAGCGTCTCGAGACAATACCTTTTGTAAACCGATATGAAAACACTCCACATTATTTTGATCTGCCTCTGCCTGCTAAATCCGTCAACTAGCTTAACGTTAGGGGCGACAGAAAAGCCTAACTTATTGGTCATTCTTATCGATGATATGGGTTGGAGAGATGTAGGGTTTGCAGGCAACAAGTTGATTGATACACCACACATCGATCGGCTGGCAAATGCGGGAACGGTGTTCACCCAAGCCTACTCAAGCGCTCCCAACTGTGCCCCCACTCGTGCCTGCCTGATTACCGGACAATATCCGCCCAGGCATCAAGTTTTTACCGTGGTGGATGATCGGCATAAACCCGGCTCGGCACACCATCGACTCATCGCAGTAACAAGCCAATCCGAACTCGCTACCGAGTCTGTGACTATCGCAGAAGTTCTGAAGGAGGGAGGTTATGCCACAGCAATGATTGGTATGTGGAATCTTGGACGCGGCCGTAGAGGTCCCTGCACTCCTACTGGTCAAGGTTTTGATGTCAGCAAACAGGCCAAGGAGCTAGGATTTGAAAAAGATGCCTATCACGACGGCTCAGGTCGGTATTTAGCAGACGCTTTTGCTGAGGAGGCAGTGCAATTCATTAGACACAATAAGAGTAAACCATGGTTTCTTTACTTCGCCCCACACTCGGTGCACGCCCCCTTCGATCCGCCTCCTGCTCTGCTGGCCAAGTATCAGAAAAAAGCGCTATCCAACCGCGATTTTGATGCCGCCCATGCTGCAAGCGTTGAAGCTCTTGATGTGGCAATCGGGCGGATTTTAACATCATTGAAACAGCTCAATCTTGAAAAAAATACCCTTGTTGTTTTTACGTCGGACAACGGCGGTACACGCCAGTATGTGGCTCCGCTCCGGGGTGGTAAAGGTACAGTTTATGAGGGGGGGATTAGAGTGCCGATGGTGGTGCGAGGGCCGGGTGTGAAGGCTGGCGTGAGTAGCGATACTCCGGTGCTTTCCATGGATATTTATCCAACCTTAGCCGGCATAGCCCAAGTTAAACTGCCTAAAATCCACGTCGTCGACGGTGAGGATTTATCACCTGTTTTATCGGGCGAGGGAGATCTGAAGCGTGATAGTGTCTACTGGCACTTTCCTAGCTATGTCGGTCGCAATGGCCCGGCCAGTGTAATTCGGCGAGGAGATTTCAAGCTGATCGAACATTTTGAATCCAAGAGTATCGAATTGTATAATTTGGTGAAAGATCCGAGTGAGGCTCGTGACTTGTCCAAAGATCAGAAAAAGGTAGCTGACGATCTTCTGGCCCGTTTGCACGCTTGGCAAAAGCAAACCAAAGCCCCGCGTCCTACCACCGCTAATCCAGCCTTCGATCCTAATGCTGAGCGTCCACGTGGACGGAATCAGAGAGGAAAAGGGAAAGGGCAGGGGGAACGTCAAAAACAAGGTCAAGATCGGAAAAAGAAAGCCAACAACAACACCAATTAACCATGAAAACACCACATTCAAACAACACAAAGATGAAGCATCTTTTCAGGCTGATGATGATCCCAGCGATTGGATCATGGGTAATCTCCACAACTTACAGTTATGCACAACAATCCGACGGCGAACCAGGCAAACGACCGCGTGCCGACCGGAATCAGAATGAAACTGGAAAAAAAGGAAGTAAAAGAGAAGGTAGAAAGGGTGGGGGGCGAAAAGGTCAGGGGAAGCAAAAATATTCCATTGAGCAAGCAGTGTCTGATCGTGCTCAACTTCATACGATTGCCTTCAGCGGAGTGGCATTTTTAACGGGGGACTTTGGTTCCTCAACATTCATTCCGCCCGGTAAGGTGTGTGATTATTTTGGTTTCCAATACATGCGCGATATTGACGTGGCTGAAAAAGGTCATAACCCGATGTTTTTAAATCGGGTGGCAGGAAACATTCTGCACATTCTGAATGACGATCAGAAACAAATGTTCTCAGATCTTGCCGAAGAACAGGCGGATCAGTTAGAAGGTCTTGCACGCATGCGTCTGCCACTGATCAAGGCTTTTCACACCGAGCGGGATAGCAAGTCTGCGGGGCTCAAAAAAGCGGCTGTCGTCAAGTGTGTGGGTGACATTTTTGAACGCGATGCCGAGCTGAGTATCCGCCGTGCCGAGGTCATGGCGAAGGTCTATCTTTCACTAGATGAAAAACAGAAAGCCTACCTAGCTAAGATGAAGTTTGGCGATTTCAACACCTGGCCAGCACTCGATGAACGTGATAAATTGAAGAAACGTGGCAGGGGTCGATCCAAGCTGTTTAACGTCGCCTACATGACCTATGCGAGCGAGTTCTTCAGCTGGACGGCAGGTAGCGTCAAGGCCGATACTTATTTCTGCCCGGAACGTCACGGCACCTACTTCGGGGGGTTCTACATGAAGGATATGCCGGCGATGGGAAAACGTGACTTCGATATCAGCACATCAGTAACAGGCGAAAGCGGACGTATCCTCGTTGAGGAACTGCTCACGCGGAAACAGGCCGCATCGATCACCGCAATCCCTGATATTCAGAGAAAATTATTAATGGAAACAATCGACATCCGACGCGCTTTTTCTATCGAGTTGAGAAAACTACTTGATGGTAAAAAGCCTGACCGGAAAAAGCTCCTAGCACTCGGCCGCCGCTACGGTGAGTTGGACGGAGAGATGTCATGGTTTTACACAATGGCTTTTTCCAAAGTGAACCGCACACTGACTGATGAACAACGTGAGCAGCTTGTCAAACTGCGCAACTTACCCGGTTACCAAAGCGCTCCTTATTACATCTACTCACGTGGTCGAAATGACGATCTCAAACTCGGTGACATCGAAAAGAAATTTTTTAAGTAGTCACTTTCCGCTCGGAGTGCTTCGACCGCTGGATTTGTATTTCTCCAGCAGGGTGGTCAGTTCCTGAACAATTTCCGGGTGGGCTTGATAAACGTTTTTCGTTTCACGTACGTCCTTGCCCATATCGAAGAGCTGGATTTTATCTTTGATGGAATTGTCGATTTTGGTGCGGCCACCGGAGCCTCGGCCGACGATGAGTTTCCACTTACCTTTGCGGATAGCAAATCCGTTGATTGGTAACAATCGTGCCGGTTCGATCCCGGCCGGCGGTATGGGGAAATGCTTATAGAATAAAGGATTAAGGCTGCTTCGGTAGCCTTTTTACGTTTTGGGTTGTGCGTCCACATTCCGGGGCAGCACCAAAGTTAGGGGCGAGTATTTTGATATTGGATGAGCTAGTGCCTCATGGATGTGACGCACCCCTCTCGCATTCGCAATAGAGCTCACCTCTTTCGTGATGGCTCATTTCGATAGCATGGAAGCGAGGCTGTGTGGGGGGCTGTTACGGCCGGATTGGCCATGTTTCCTCTCATTGGGGGGGATGAGGGAAATGTATTGCCAATTGAGCGGTCATTGAGGGTATTTTACGCTGGGTCGTCGATTAATTGGCATGATCATTAAAAAATGTGTCACATTTTCTTTAAGTGGATATATATAAGAAGATCGATGTTGGATTACGGAGAAAAGGAGGAGAAGGAGTTTGTTCGGCTATTGGTGGCTCACCAATCGTTGATTCAATCTTTTGTGGTGTCATTGATTCCGGGTTCTTCGGAAACCGAGGATGTTTTGCAGAGTACCAACGAGGTTCTTTGGGCAAAGCGAAAGCAGTTTGAGCTGGGGACCAATTTTAAGGGTTGGGCGCTCACGACAGCGCGCCTTCAGGTGATGAGCCTTCAGCGGCGGCTAAAGCGTGAAAAACGTGTGTATTTTGATGATGAGGCTTGTGAGGCGATTTTTCAAGAGGCTCTGCAACAGGATGAAGGTGAGACGAGGGCTGCATAGTGCAGACAATGAGAAAGCATTAGGAACTCTTAACATCCGCAGTGGGCTCTGCCCCCGTGACGTCAAGGTTCTCAATGAGCGCTTAATCAATGAACCAGGAATGCGCGAAGGGCTAAAAAGAAGAGCAGGAACCGAAGCCAGAGTGAGTATCATTATACGAAACTTCATGGGAGCACCTGCCCGGGCGCAAGGGTTTGAACATCGAGAAATGATGGTTGGTTGGGCTGTATTGAGTCACAACCTATGGGTTCTTGCTCGGTTGGAGCAAGTCAGTCAGTCCGAAAAAATTGAACAAGAAATTCCTGAAGCCGCTTGAGGAAGCCTGTATCTTTCTGACCGATCCACTAACCTGCACTTATTCGATAAGTGAAGCAGACCCGTGCTTTTGAAAGGCCTTAAAAGCGGTGAAATTGAGAGAGAAAGCCCTAAACATGGGTGAGTCACCATGATTGAGCTGTGTGATGGTGTCACCCTGATCAATTCGACAGCCTCGTGATTTTCAAAAATCAAAAACTCTGTTTTTTGGGACAAGCTCTAGCTAAAAAAACGCCACACTAGGTCACTGGGCGGCACGAAATATGATCCATCGACCATCAGTGATACCTCAGGCCAAATTGTAAAACCTTCACTAAGTCTTTCTTGAATGAAATGGGAAGGAGGGTAATATCTTAAATCATCTAGTATTAATCGACCGTCTCGCCATTACTTTCATCCCTTCTCCATGAACGATTCATTCAATCAGCATCTTGTGCTCGGTCGGGTGGTTTCAATGGTGATGGTTTTAGCCCTCAGCGCATGTTCTTCTAAACCTTATTTTAAAGAGCGAAGCCTCCATGCAAGCTATAAAGACTCCCCCGCCACCAATATGTTGATTACCAAGAAGACGGTTTCCTATACGATTTGAACATTGGCGGCCCTGTTCTAGGAGCGGTTTACAAGTTCTAATCATTTTACTCCTTCTTTACATCTGGGGTTTTGCATCTTCGGATGCGGATCTTGGCATCAATCTGCGGTTAACATAATCACTTGTATTGAGCCAAATAGAATGACCCCCAGATGAAAGAGCTCTCTCGGTTCATGAGCATACAAAATTCATTCGAGTAAGGGCTCTGGGTAGAAGTTTTTGTGGGCTATATCAAATTGCTCGAAGTATCTCATGGGTCTAATGACGTTAAAAAATCAACAGCCTCGTCTATCGAGATTAGTTCTGACAAGTCGGGCGCAGAGGGGAATAAATTCAATAGCTGCCTTCTCCGTTATGGTAGATGTGACTGGGAATCTGGCTCACCCATAAGGTGCATCATCACGATCACAAATGGGTTACTTCACCTTTTCCACATCGCCGAGTGTCCCAGTTTTCTCAAACAGTGGCTTGTCCGGGCCATACAGGCGGAACAACAGGAAGAAGTCTTCACCGATAGCTATCCAGCTCAATTCCTGACCTTCAGGGTCGAAATACAGATCTACACGAGCAACATTTTTAAAATCGATCATTCCTGTGCCTGCCATCGCCCATCACACTGTTATTCTGGCGTTCATCGTGACGAGCCCCCCGGTCAGCCCTTCCTCATTACACGCTAAGAATGCGTGCTAAAACTCTTATAGAACTCGACTATTTTTAGTCCATTGATTAAATGGCGTTCATCATGAAAAACATTCGGAGTCACACCAACACCATTGCTAGCAAAGCAAAACGGCAGGCCGAAATCATCAAAGTTTTTAGTCACTACGGATTGGCCGATTGGTTTGCTAAAATCCCAGACGGGCGCATCAGTGATTTCCTCATAAAGCCTGAGCAAAAGACCATTGCCGAAAAAGCTCCTGCCGAACGGCTTCGCTTGGCACTCACCGCGCTCGGGCCAACGTTTATTAAGTTCGGCCAAGTTTTGAGCACGCGAGCGGACATGGTCGGCCCGGAGATTGCTGCGGAATTGCAGAAACTGCAATCTCACACCCCCGCCGACCCACCGGAGCAAGTCGAAGCGTTAATCATCGAAGAGTTTGGGAAAAACCCTAACGAACTTTTTTCTAGTTTTGACTCCGTCGCCTTTTCATCAGCATCCATCGGGCAGGTGCACCGGGCGAGGCTTAAGAGTGGCGATGATGTCGTCGTAAAAGTGCAGCACATAGGTATCGAACCTCAAATAAGGCTTGATCTGGATCTTCTAGGTGATTTCGCTAAACTCATCGAAAAACATGTGCCAGAGTCTGAGGCTTACCAGCCGGTGGCCACCACTCGGGAATTTGGCCGCAACTTATTAAAGGAGCTTGATTTCACCTCAGAGCGCAGGAATATGGAACGATTCACTCGTAATTTCCAAGGAGACGAAACCCTCCATGTGCCGGTTGTTTTTGCCGAAACATCCAGTCGCCGTGTTTTGACAATGGAGTTACTGGAGGGAATCTCTGGCTCTCAACCCGAAGACATTGCCTCCAGCGGCGCGGACCTCAGTACGTTTGCCAAGCGAGCCGCGAACATCTATCTGAACATGATTCTTCGAGATGGATTCTATCATGCAGACCCCCACCCGGGAAACTTCTACCTTCTCAACGGGGGTGTGTTGGGACTACTCGACAGCGGGATGGTTGGCAGGATCGATGATACGATGCGTGAGGAATTTGAAAATGTGCTTCTCGCACTGGTGCAAGCCGATGCAGAAGAGCTTTCCGAGTTACTACTCCGCTATGGATCGGCTCCACAGAATGTGGATAAAGTCGGATTTCGTACCGACATCGGTGACCTCTTGGACGACGCCATGAACAGCGGCATCGAAGACATTGATCTGGGTGATCTGCTAGCTCAAGTCGTTGTAATTATGCGACGATACAGCATCAGCATGTCCGCGCGTGTAGCTCTAATCATTAAGACGTTAGTGATGCTTGAAGGCACCTCTAAGCTGTTGAGTCCTCATTTTAGCCTTATTGAAGTGCTGGAGCCGTTTAGGCGAAAGATTATTAAAGAGCGTCTCAATCCTCGCCACTGGTGGAAAAAAATGCGCCGCCAGGTCGGTGACATTGATCGGGTAATCACGTCCTCGCCGCGCGCTTTGGCTGATTTGATTGATAGCTTTCAGTCGGGCCAGCTCAAAATGAAACATGAAGTGCCTCGCCTTGAAATCACAATCAACCGTGTGGTGGCAGGTGTATTAATCGCCTCCTTCTTTCTTGGGTCCAGTTTGTTACTCAGCTTTGGGGTGCCTCCAAAGATTTTTGGCCTATCAGCGCTCGGCACGCTCGGCTGTTTAAGCAGCTTGTTCATCGGCCTCCAACTTTTGTGGAGTATTCGCAACAATATTAGATAGCCTACCACATCAGGAATGACCGAACGATCGACACAACTCCGCGACACGGTATTGACCCTGGCTGGCATCGGCGTGCTGTTCGCGATACTTCGCCTGTCCGCCGAGATCGTGGTGCCCTTCCTGCTTTCGTTGTTCATCGCCACCGTCGCGGCTACGCCGCTGGCCTGGCTCAAGCGGCGTGGCCTTTCGACGATGCTTTCGGTCGTCGCCGTGCTGCTGGCGATCATCATCGTAATGGGGGGGATCTCGATGCTGTTGGCCGGAACGGCAACGGAATTTAATGACGCCCTGCCCGGATACCAGGAGCGTCTGAAAGAGGTGACGGGCAAGTCCTATGCGTGGCTTTCGAGCAAGGACTTGAACGTTGACGAGGTGGGGCTTTCCAAAATCATCGATCCTTCGGCGGTGTTTGGATTCGCCAACTCGATGTTTGCCGGGATTCGCGGCACCTTGAGCTATATACTGTTGATCATTTTCACCACGACCTTCATGCTTGCCGAGACTGCTGGCTTCCAGCGCAAACTGGCGGCGATCGATAGCAAAGAAGGCAGTGACGGCGACACGCTGCAGAGCATGGCGGCGATTGCTCGAAGCTTGAATCGCTACGTCGGAGCAAAAGCGATAGTTAGCCTAGCGACCGGTGTGCTGGTGTGGATTGCGCTCGAGTTGGTGGGGCTCGACTTCGCGCCGCTGTGGGGAGTGCTGGCTTTCCTGCTCAACTTCGTGCCCAATATTGGCTCGATCCTAGCAGCGGTTCCCGCGGTGCTGATCGCCGTCCTGCAACTACCGCCGCCAATGGTCGTCGTCGTCATTGCGATCTACCTGACGGTCAACCTCACCATTGGCAACGTCATTGAGCCGATGGTCATGGGGCAGCGGGTGGGGCTTTCCACCCTGACGGTTTTTCTTTCCCTAATATTCTGGGGCTGGATGTTCGGCGCGGTTGGCATGTTGCTGTCGGTGCCACTGAGCATGGTGGTGAAGTCGATCGCCGAGACCAATGCGCAGACTCACTGGTTCGCGGTGCTGATGGGGCCGGTTCCTCCGGTGGAGGAGGGGCGAGACGATGAAGCTGCGGAATGAAGAAAGGGGGCGTATTGAATCTGAATGTAAGAAAGGCGATGGACGCCTCCTCATCTTGCCCCTCTGCCCAGGGCGTCCTCCGTGCGATGTGACCCAGCATGCCTTCTCATTAGGAGGTTCGTCTTTATCGCTATGAGCCATGCGAGCCGCAGCCTCGATTTCCCCGGGTAACCCTAGTTAAAGTAGATGTGTTGCTTCCAACTGGTGGAGTATGATTCTGTCGATTAGTTGTGATTAAATAGGGGCATGTGATAGCTAAAAAAAACGCCTCACTGTTTATGGTGAGGCGTTTTTGTTATAGACTTAGCTTGCCAGTGCTACATGTGAATCGAACAGGCCATGGAGTGCCTGTCCGCGTTTAACTGCCGTCTGAGGATTAACCGTCTTGTAGACCTCACTGAAAGCATTGAACAAACTCCACCCGTTACGGGGTAGGAACTCTTCATGCTGGGGTTTGCGCCATTCTTGAAGCACTGCTGGCACCTGACTAGTGGTGATGGCTCTACAATCGACAGCTCGGATCACAAGATCGTGGGCTGAGCGGTCGGGCAGATACTTCTGCTTATACGTGACGATGCGGCGGTCGAGTTCGTGGAACTTATCACCGAGCTGTCCAACAGCCCGTGCTGTGAGTTGGCGCAAGTCTCTCTGAGCAAAGCGGGTATGCTTCCGAGACAGTTTCACTTCCCCGTTGAAAGCGAGGTTGTCACAGACGAATACCTGAGTGCCGGCGACGAGGCCAGCGGGTAGGCTTTTGTCGTGGCTGTTACGCAGACCTACAACCCAACCGAAGTCATCTTCGTTCCGGGTGGGCAGGCTGACTTGGATCACTCCGAAGTAACGTGCCCCATCATGGGTAAGAGCATGGCTTTCACCTTTAATGATGAAGCCGCTCTCCCTGAGTTGTGTCTCAACCTCGTGTAACAAATCCCGGTGAGGGATGGGATACCATGTGTCGGTGCCGTTGGGGGTGATGACCTCGAAGAGATCCTGACGATCCACTACTTGTGCTCCACAGTGCAGCAGCAATCCCTTAGGACGCACTTCAGTGTTTAGCTCTGGTGGGTATGATATTGCCGAAGTGGTGGTGTATGACCGTGTTCTCACTGATGTGGAGCTTGGGCAAGTGCACACCCACTTGAAAACCAAGTATACGTATCCAATCAGGGATACGTCGGTTCGGAGTTTGAGAGTGATCCTCCTCGGAGGAGGTGCGAATGCCGATGGTCGAGCGTTTCATTCTGAGCTGCCTACGACACCTGTCGATTTTCAATCACCCCAGAGTGATGTTGATGTTTATTATAAGGTTGAGGGTGCAGAACCAACTCTTACAAGCTTGCGACCTGGGCTTTCTGAAACAGGAGGATTTGGACCGGAAATATCCATTGGGCGCAAAATGGCCGATCTGTGGTCCGGTGAGGCAGATACTCGTGTGGCCCTTATTAAATATGCCAAGGGGGGAACCAATCTGCATGTTGATTGGAAAGCCGGGGGCGATAGCTCTACCCTTGGAGACGGTTCTGAATATGTTCTTTTTCAAGAAACCGTGAATCGTGGGCGCGTTGCCTTGGCTGCAGCCTACCCGAATGCTGTTCAGCAGATAGAGGGAATGTTATGGGCTCACGGCGAGGCCGATGCCGATTCCGCGGGAGCCCCGGGCTATCAGCATAACCTCACTCAATTGATTGATGATGTCCGTGCTACCTACGGTATGGATTTACCTTTTA
Organism: Oceaniferula marina; assembly: GCF_013391475.1. Classification (NCBI taxonomy): domain Bacteria; kingdom Pseudomonadati; phylum Verrucomicrobiota; class Verrucomicrobiia; order Verrucomicrobiales; family Verrucomicrobiaceae; genus Oceaniferula; species Oceaniferula marina. Next base: position 33,860 of record NZ_JACBAZ010000007.1, read on the forward strand.
TGATCGCACGACTTTCCATGGCGCAGGCGGCTATCCAGTTTACGTACTTAAACCAGATTCGGGCATCCCAGGATGCAGTGGAAGACCTTGATCCAAGGACGGGTATTGTTGACACCGATCATTTTGGTATGAATGCTGACGGTCTGCACTTTGATGGCAACGGTCTGCTGTCAATGGGGGCTGCTTTTTCAGAGAAACTTGCATATCACGAGTGGATGCTAGCTGCGTTTACTTCTGTTGAAATTAATAATGGGAAGGCCGAGCCCGATGCGGACCCTGATGGCGACGGTAAAACCAACCATGCCGAATTTCTTGGCAATTCAGGACCTAAAGATGCTTCGTCCCATTTTAGATCATGGATCTTCTCAGAGGATGATAAGACAGCCAGGATTCATTATGATTCATCCCCATACAGAGAATATGCGATAGAGCGCTATGAGATGTTTTCAGGAACATGGCGCGAGATCTTACCTCGCGAAAAAGGGAATGGGGGAGTAAAAAGCCGCGTTGTTGATCTCGGCTCAACACCGGATTTATTTCGCGTTCGGAGCGAGCTTCCATAGGGGGGGGCGTCATCCACAGAAAGGGGGGCTTTCTGATGGCGTGAGGCAGGCTTCAGACAAAATGACTTTTTACCGGCAAAGGTTGAGGATCATTGTCTGCGCCTGATTGGCGTAAGACGCGCCAAAGAGAACGGTGTGGTTCAGGATGTGATAGAGGTTGTAGAGCTCGCGTCGGCGCTGGTATCCAGGGGGTAGAGGCCAGACTTCATCGACGCCCTTCCAGAAGGCGGGACCGAAACTACCGAAGAGTTCACTCATGGCGAGGTCCACTTCCCGGTCACCGAGATACACGGCCGGGTCAAAGAGCACGGGGGTCGAGCTTCCACTTGTTTTGTTGGTAGTGTAATCGGCGTTGCCTGTCCATAGGTCGCCGTGGACCAGTGAAGGGGCAGGATGATGATCGGCCAAAATGTCGGGGATGCGCTCGAGTAGTTGTTGGCTGCGCGGAAATTCAAAGCCTAGGTTGAGGCAGCGGTTGAGCATCGGTTCCAGACGTTGCTTTCTCCAAAAATCACTCCAGTTGGCGTTCCAACCATTGTTTTGTGGGGTGGATCCAATGAAGTTGTCCTGATGCCAACCGAAGGTTGGGCGAGCATGGTTGCGGGCTGTCTGCTGGTGCATGCGTGTCAGCTCTTTTCCAAGTTGTCTTGGATTGGGGGGAGCCCCCATATCGATGTGATCCAAGACAAGGTATGCTTGGGAGTCATATTCGCTGCAGAGGATGACCACGGGAGTCGTGACACATCGGGAGTCGGCTATGGCCATGAGCCCGTCGCTCTCTGCTCGGAACATGGCTGAGTGTGTGATGTGGTTGGTTTTGACAAAGTAGGGGCCCCAGTGGAAGGCTTTGGAGATACAACCCCCGCTGATCGGGGTCGGAGTGCCTAATGATCCGATGGCATCGTTGCTCAGCTGTTTCCGCAGATGATCCCAGATCATGGCTAGCCCAGGTCGTTGGTTCTTATTTGACGTTGTTGAGGTAGGCGAGGGCGAGGTCACGGTGCGGGTGGCTCTTGAGTTGCTCGCGCAGTGTTTGCAATTCTTCCAAGAGCGTCTCACCGAGGCGTTCGCTGAGCATGTTCCGGTGGACTTCCTGGGCCGCAGCCATCATCACTGCATTTTGCCATGGTGCGGTGAAGATCAGATGGATTTCATCGTGGAAGTTGCGTGAGCGCAGGGCTTCCCATTCGCCTGCATCGAACCACACTCCGCCGGTGATCGAGCGGTCGATGGAAAAAGAAAACCCGTGACCTACCTTGTAATGGATCATGATTGTGCCGGTTTCCGGGCAGATTTTGGCGCTTTTGGGTTCAGAAGCGTCGGGCGCGATGTCCGGTGGTTGGGGGAGATGCTCGAGCCGTTCCGGCTGTTTTTTGAGCCAGGACCAGTAGGCTTGTAAGGTGATGTAATGACCTGAAGATTCAGGACAGCGGAATGCAATGAGACCTTCTTCCAAGGTGACTTGCTGCATCGGGAGGTGTTGACCAAGCGGGCTTTTCATCATGAGTATGGAGAATCGATTGCTTGGACTCTAGCACCAATGTCGTGCTCGTGCAGGTCGAAATGTGGATTTTGCCATCAGGCTGGAAGTGCCCGCAGCCACTACAGGTGCATCTCAAGGTCGTGGGCTCTCGGTGACGGATCCCTCCAGATGAAAAAGCTACCGGAAATCCCTAGAAAAGAAAACAGCGTCAGGGCTGGATCGTAGAGGATTTGATAGGTTGCAGTGCGGAAGACTGAATCAAGGTCGGTAATCTGCAGGAGATGTGTGCTATCTCGATGGATAAAAATCAGGGTGATGAGGCATTCGGAACAAACGATCCCTATTAGGGTGAAACCTGTGGCGATCATTTGATAGATCAGCCCCCGACCACCTGAAAAATGTGAGGTGCAGAGTGCAATGACGCCACCGAAAACCAGAGCCAGCAATGGAATCCAAGATTGGGTGAGTGCGGCTAGGGCGATCCAGCAGATGGAAAGCAGCAGGCAGGAGGTGGCGGCCGCGAGAATGGCTATTTTCAGGGACCCCAGACTTTGACTGCAGAGGACGCACCGGCCGGGTTCGTTGTTATTCGCTGAGCAGGAGCGGCAGATGTAGTTAGTCATGATGGGGTAGTTGAAAGTTCAGCTTGTTGAAACGACCGAGGTGGAGCGTCATGGGCGCTTTTGCAGCTGCAGCTCATTGGTTGGCGCCGTTGTTCAAATCCGGAGATGCAATCGTATGATTTTAAATTTGGTTGTCAAACGTACTGGTTTTGGTAGGTCTGGACTATGAATTTGAACATGACGATATCGGGTTTGCTTACAGCGGCCGTGCTGACAACGCTTGGTGTGAATGAGGGATACGCGGGGGATAGGAAGGTTGAAATTGCTAAGGCACTGGAAGGACTGGAAGTCGAAAAGGCAAAGGCCCCGCGGAAGATGCTGGTGTTTACACTGACCCGTGGCTTCAAACATGCATCGATTAAGACCGGGGAGCTGATGATGCAGCTGATGGCAGAAAAATCCGGAGCCTTTGATGTGGTAGTCAGCAATGACCTGGCCAACTTTGAGCCTGAGAACCTTAAGCATTTTGACGCCGTGTGTTTTTTAAATACCACCTTGGAGGTGTTCAGTCCGGCCAAGGGAGCCTGGGCCAAGATGAGCGAGGATGACCGTAAGGTGTCCAAGGAGAATGAGTTGCGTTTGAAAAAGAGTTTAATGGACTTCATCAAAAGCGGGAAAGGATTTGTTGGGATTCATGCCGCGACGGATACTTTTTATGAGTGGCCGGAATATGGTGAAATGATTGGAGGCTATTTCAATGGCCATCCATGGAATGCAAAGACCCAGGTCAGCGTGAAAGTCGAGGACGGTCAGGAAAAGCATACCTGCTGTGCGCATTTGGATGGTAAGAACCTCGAATTCAAGGAGGAGATCTACCAGTTTAAGGCACCCTACGATCCTAAGAAGCTACATATCTTGTTGAGATTGGATCCTGAAAAAATGGACCTGAGCATCGGCAAACGGGCAGATAAGGATTATGCCGTGAGCTGGGTAAAGCACCATGGCAAGGGGCGTGTGTTTTACTGTTCGTTAGGCCATAATCACCACATTTACGAAAACCCGAAGGTTTTGCAGCATTACCTGAGGGGGATGCAATGGGCGATCGGAGATGTGGAAGCTGAAGTAAAGGTCGGCCAATAATTGGGGGCGCGTTGCTCCCTGTATGCCCTGCGACATGCAGTTGTTTTTCAACCGGGTGAATAACCTGTTTTGGCTCTGGACCATTTTGGGTTGTATCTGGGCTTGGTTTTTTCCTGCACATTTTATCTGGTTTATCCGGGATACCGTTCCCGGAACCGAGATCAAGCTGATCAACCTTGGTTTGGGTGTGATCATGCTCGGGATGGGCATGACCCTCGGGGTGGAGGATTTTAAGGCCGTTTTACGACGACCTTGGATGTTGGGCTTGGGCGTAGGTGCCCAGTTTCTGATCATGCCGATGTTGGGGTGGTCGGTGGCCGTGTTGTTTGATTTGCCCCCGATGTTGAAACTTGGGGTGATTTTGGTCAGTTGTTGTCCTGGCGGGACGGCATCCAATGTCATTTGCTATTTGGCCCGTGCGAATGTGGCCTTGAGTGTTTTGATGACGATGGCATCGACCTTGCTGGCTATTGGATTGACGCCGTGGCTAACCAAGGTGTATGCAAGTGCCATTCTGGATGTTGATGCCTGGGCGATGTTCCGTAGTATGGTGACGATTGTGCTTCTGCCGGTGCTTGGAGGCATACTTTTGAATCAGGTGTTTGGTCGTCGTTTGGATGCCTTGAGGAGGGTGTCACCTTTGGTTTCGATTCTGGTGATCGTCATGATTGTTGGTGGGGTGGTTGGGGCGACCCAATCTTATATCCTTCAATATGCCGGCTCCTTGCTGGTCGCGATATTCATTCTTCATGCCTTGGGCTTTTTCCTCGGTTATGGGGTAGGGCGCTTGGTGCGTTTGAAGGAAAGGGAGTGCCGAACCTTGTCGGTAGAGGTTGGGATGCAAAATTCGGGTTTGGGAAGTGCGCTGGCCAAACAACATTTTAGTTTATTGGCTGCCAGTCCCTGCGCCATTTCGGCTTTATACCATTGTTTGATCGGAAGTTTTTTGGCTGCTATCTGGAGCAGGCAGAGTAAGGATGGGAAACAAAACGAGCCAGCGGGAGGCTCCGCTGACTCGTTGTAAAATGAGATGGGTTTGAGATTGGAGCTTATCCCTTGCGGCGTGATTGTACGGCTTTGGCAAACTCGGCAAGCATGGCCTCGGTCGTTTCCCAGTTGACGCACTCGTCGGTGACGGATTGGCCGTAAGTGAGGTCAGAGAGGTTGCTTGAGAGCTTCTGGGCACCGGCAACGAGGTTGCTTTCGATCATGGTGGCGGTGATCGCCTTGTTGCCGTCGGCAATTTGGTCACAGATCGATTGGGCAACGGCGGGTTGGTTGCGGTAGTCCTTCAGGGAGTTGCCGTGAGAGCAATCGATCATGACGGTGGCAGGGAGGCCGGCACCTTCAAGTTGACCGGTGACGTCGGCTACACTTTCCTGATCGTAGTTCGGCCCTTTGGATGACCCGCGAAGAATGATGTGGCAGGCATCGTTTCCGGTGGTGGTGACGATGGCCGAGACCCCTTGTTTCGTAACGGAGAGAAAATGGTGGGGGCGGGCCGAGGCCTGAATGGCATCGAATGCGATTTGATTGGATCCTCCGGTTCCGTTTTTGAAGCCGACGGGCATGGAAAGTCCTGACGCGAGCTCACGGTGGATTTGGGATTCGGTGGTGCGGGCTCCGATAGCCCCCCAGGTGATTAGGTCGGCGTAGTACTGGGGAGAGATGGTATCGAGAAACTCGGTTCCTGCAGGCACTCCCATTTCAGCGAGTTCGAGCAGCAGTTCGCGGGCAACGCGTAATCCGCGGTTGATATCGAAGGAGTCGTCGAGGTGGGGGTCATTGATCAGACCTTTCCAGCCGACGGTGGTGCGAGGTTTTTCAAAATAGACCCGCATGACAACCATCAGGTCATCGCTGTAGCGCTCGGCGGCTTCCTTGATACGTGCCGCATACTCGATGGCTGCTCCGGTGTCATGGATGGAGCAGGGACCAACAACGACCAGTAGGCGGTCGTCCTTGCCTGCAAGGATGGCTTCTGATGCCTCACGGGCGGTGGCAACGGTTTCAGCTGCTTTGTCGCTGATGGGAAGGTAGTAGGATAGGACGGAGGGCGAAATCAGCGGCTTGACGGCGCTGATGCGGAGGTCGTCTGTCTGGAAATGGCTCATGTGGAGGCTTTTAGGCGCGATTCCCGAAAAACCAACCTCCAAATTGAGAAAAATCGGCGATGCCGGGGCAGCAAAGTGAGGTGGACAGAAAAAAAGCACTCCGGCGGTGTGCCGGAGTGCTGGTGGTGGTTTGAGCGTTTGATGTCTCCGTGACCGAGAATCTTTAGAAGGTGTAGACGGCTCCGAGAACCGGACCTCCGATATCGAGGTCATAGAGGAAGCCCCCGTCCGAGTAGTCGAGATACTGGTGACGATAGCCTCCAACGAGTCTCCAGCAGTCGTTGAGCTGATAGCCAATACCAGCAAGGACTTGCCACGTGCTGTCAGCGGAAACGCCGAATCCTCCTACTTGCCCTACGACGTGGGCGTTCCACTTTTCGTTGAACTGATGAGTCAGGGAGATTCCAATGGTCGGATCGATCCAGTCGGTGGATCCGTCGACGTCTTGAGTGAGCTTACCTTTGGTTTCCAGCTCGGTGTAGAAATAGGTGTATTGAAGGCCGGCCATGAGGCGGATCGTGGTTTTATCGTTGTGATAGATGCGGTATTTGGCTCCAAGTTCCATACGGAATTGTTCCAGGCCGATGTTGACTTTATTGATTAGAGGGCCTCCGGGACCCTCCTGTTCACCTTTCAATTTGATATATTGCATATCAGCATAATACCCCCAGTTGCCCTTATTGGCTTTGAATGAGAGGTATCCTGCAAAGTCGAGTAGGTCGATAATGTCATCCAGAGGTAGATCGATATCGGTAACGACGTTTTTGACTCCAGCCTGCCCTTCGATGCCTGAGAGCCAGAGGTAGGGGGCAATGTTGTATTCCCATGTATCCTCGGCCGCGACGGGGTCGGGGACGATGATGGAGGCGTTTTTGCTGTCGTCCTGTGCTTGAAGTGCACCGGCGGTGGAGATGAGGGATGAGATGACGCAGGTGGCAATCGTTTTATAAAACATGTTCATAAGGAATGGGTTAATATGATGCTACGCTTAATAATTAAATTCCTGGATTGGCGCAAGATAATTATGAGATGGTCAGGCATGCTGGTTTTCGATATGCGTGAGGATACATGAGCTTAAACAGAGAAAACGGCTCCAGCCAATAGAGGCGGGAACCGTTGGGGAGATGAAAGTGAGCGTGTGATCAGGCTTCTATCCTCAGTCTGTGATCAGTCTCCAAAGAGCCGGGGAATGATCGGGGTGAAAATGATACGGAAATTCCAATCGGCTCCGGCCCGATCCGGCTGATGCACGTAATACTGAGCTTCCATACCGACTCTGATTGGCACCTTGCCGATCTTGATCATATCGATGTAGCCCAAGCCGATGGGGACCGAGTAGCGATCGCTGCCGTCCTCCCTCCAGTTGACCCGGATATTGGGTGTCATGCCGATCAGTGCTGTGTGAGTGAGGCGATAGTTGATGAAATACTGAATGTCAGTTTGGCTGGTTTCGCTGCGGTCGTCATCACCGGCATAGGACCACCAGTGCTGGGCAAGCAGACCATAGTTAAAGCTTTTCCATCCTTGTCCAGGCTCTGGCGCGATATGGGCAAAAAGGAAGGCGGGGCCTGCCTGAAACTTGCCTTGTCCGAGAACGTCTTCTTGAGCTGTTGGGAAGATTTGGCTGGCTCCAATCCCCCAAATATTACCGTCCTCTTTATTGGGCCCAAGGAGAGTGAGCAGGATGGTGTCACCGAAGCCGGTGGTTGTGCCGAAGGGATCTGCAGCCAGCGAACTAAGCTCATCGCTATTGAAAATTTGTCCTTGGCTGGCTCCGAGCAGTTTTCCCGCGTCTTTATCGAGTGGAACAGAGTTGTATTGGAAAACGGGTCTGAGAATGAAGTTCCAGTCCCCTCCGATCACAGGGAAGGACATCACGGGTTGAAATTTATAACTGTACATCCACTCATCATCATCGAGCAGGTCACCTTTGAATTTGGTTGAATCAACCTGGTTCCAAAGTAGCCAGAGGTCAGAAATGGGGTTGGCGGTTTTTTTTGCCAGAAGAGCCATCTCGTCGGCACTTCCACCGGTCGACTCAATAGAGGCCGGTTCTGGGGCTTCTGATGCCTCGCTGGGGTGTGGGAGGCTGTCCCCGGCGTATGTTAAGGGGCTGGCTGTAATGGCTATCGCTAAATGCCTTATAGGGATCCAGCGAGTGAGGGTGTTGGTGATGTTCATGGTTGTTTATATGGGTTTGTTCCAGTTGAATCTGGTTTATGGTTTGAGGTTAGTTCGTTTTCTTTTCTGACTGATCTGGGAATATGGTTTTCCAATCTTTTTGCATACTAATGATTGTCCAGCCTCGTTGAGGTGCCTCAACGAGCCCTCGTTTCAGTTGGCCAATGTGGGAGGGGCTATCATATTGCCATTCGCGTTTGGCGTCGTCGTGATGGACATAAACGCCGAGGCGTAGGCCGCTTCCAGCGGTCGTCCATTCGAGCATTTCAAAGTCCCCATCGGAGTTTCCAAAGGCCGCTATGGGTCTTCGGCCGATGTGTTGATGGATGCCAACAGGTTTACCCGCTTTGTCGTCGATAAAGTTAAGCTCAGGAAGTTTCGTCAGAGTTGGTTTGCCATTACGAATCTCATAAACAGCCTTAATGCTGCTTCCCATGACTTGTTCTGGTGGAATGCCGTAGGTTTCTTCCGCAAACACGCGGATAAAGTCAATGCCGCCGCCGGAGACAATGAAGGTTTTGAATCCGTTTGCGCGTAAGTAAGTTAAAACTTCCAGCATGGGTTGATAGATCATTTCATGATAAGGGCGATTGGTTGTCGGATGGCGTGCTGTTGCCAACCAATCACGCACACTTTGATTAAACTCCTCGGTGGTCACCCCTGCATGAGTTGCCATGGCCATTTCCAGGATGGCTTTATGACCTCCGGATAGTGCGGTTTTGGTATCGCCTTTTAACACCGAGGCAAAGGGCTCCTTGTTTTTCCATTCAGGGTGTTGAGGAGCCAAGGCTTTGATCCGGTCAAAGATAAAAATGGCTTGAAAATACATCGGTTGCTCGCCCCAGAGTGTGCCGTCGTTATCAAACACCGCAATACGTTTGGCGGGCACGACATAATCTTTCGATCCCTCCGTCGTAGTCTTGTTGACAAAATCAATAATAGAATTTTTCGAGGCACTCTTATTCCAAGAGGGGAGAGGGTCGGCCTGGAGGTTGGGGCTGATGAAGATAGCCAGGGCTATCAAGGATGGCAGTGATTTCATGGAATCAGAATATGAGAACGTTGGAACCTTCTCTGGTTAGATGGCACAATTGCTCAATTGGAGGAGCTGAAAGATTGTAATGGGGCCCTTTTTCAAGAGCCCCATTACAAAGCGTTATGAGATAGGTCCGGGTTACTTGCCCTTGCTGCTAGCTGCGTCAGTCATTTTCTGCATGACTTGATCGATCGAGAAGCTGGCTGGTTTCATGCGTGGTGGGTATTCCTTGAATGTGCCCAAGAACTTACCAACATATTGCTGAGCGGGAACTAAGAGGAAAATGCGATCCATCATCCAATCATAGTAAGTGTTGGAGGTGAATTGAGCTCGCTCATAGGGGTCACGGCGGAGGTTAAAGATCAAAGGGACGCGAAGTTCTACCCATGGATCAATCCATACGCGTAGTCCACCTTTCGTCTTTTGCTCAAGGAAAACCATTTTCCAATCGGCGTAGCGTAAGGCTGTGAGTTCGCCGGTATCTGAGAAATAGAAAACTTCTTTACGGGGGCTATCCACATTATCGGGATCTTTAAGATGCTCAGTGATGTTGTATCCATCGAGGTGGATTTTGTAGTCACGGTTGAGTGCTGATGACTTGTAGCCATCGAGTAGATCTTCTTTGATGTCGGTCTTGCCTGCAGCAGCAAGGAAGGTAGGCATCATGTCCATGTGGTGAACCACTCCGTTGGATACTGAACCTGGCTGTACCACACCGGGCCAGCGAATCAGGCAAGGAACTCTCCATCCACCTTCGCCGTTACTATTTTTTTCATTCTCGAAAGGTGAAGATGCGGCATCGGGCCAAGAGTTCATATGAGGACCATTGTCGGTTGAATACATGACGATGGTATTGTCGGCGATTCCGAGATCGTCGAGTAGCTTCATGAACACCCCAATATGGATGTCATGTTCGATCATTCCCGCTTGGTATTCGTCCAGATGCTTGCCGGCAATTTCGTCGGCTTGCTTGCGCATTTCACTTTTGACATGGGTGCGGAAGTGCATCCGAGTACCGTTCCACCAGCAGAACCATGGCTTGCCTGATTTGTGTGAGCGTTGAATGAAGTCGACCGCTGCAGCGACAGTTTCATCATCGACTGTTTCCTGACGCTTTTTAGTCAGCGGACCAGTGTCTTGGATTTTTCCATCAGCTGAGGATTTGATGACACCGCGGGGGCCGAATTTCTTTTTGAATTCTGGGTCGCGAGGGTAGTCTTCATTCTCTGGCTCTTCTTCTGCATTGAGGTGGTAAAGGTTACCCAAAAATTCATCAAATCCATGATTGGTTGGAAGCATGTGATCCTGGTCACCGAAATGGTTTTTACCAAATTGACCGGTGACATAACCTTGGTCTTTCAAAAGTACTGCTATGGTAGGATCCAGAACATTGATTCCTTTGGGTGCTCCGGGTAGTCCCACTTTCGACAGGCCCGTTCTGTAAACGCTTTGGCCTAACATGAATGAAGCTCGTCCAGCGGTGCAGGACTGCTCTCCGTAATAGTCAGTGAAAAGGATTCCCTCCTTGGCTATCCGGTCAATGTTAGGGGTTTTATAGCCCATCATGCCGCGGGTATAAGCGCTTATGTTGGACTGACCGATGTCATCCCCCCAGATGACGAGGATGTTTGGTTTTTTCTCTGCAGCAACAGCACTTAAGCAAGTTATTAAGCCGGTTACCAGAGTTGTGCATAGTGTACGTTTCATGGTTCTAATTGTTGGGCCGGATTGAGTTTTTTTAATCCGGTATCAATGAGAATAGAGTGACAACGCAAAAATGTCTACTCGGGTAACTCCCAGTTCAGCACAGTACTTTTACTAGGGGTTGGTGGGGTTGCTTATAAGTCAAGGTTGGTCTCCGAGGGTTGATTTTTTTGAGCTGCAAAATGAATGAGCTCGGCTGACTTTGTTAGTCCCAGTTTTTTCATCGCCTGGTATTTGTGATATTCGACAGTGCGAGGTGAAATGTTCAGTTGGGCACCAATTTCTTTGGCTATCAGGCCTTGAGCAAGCAACTGGATGATTTCCCGTTGTCTTTCGGTGATACGGTTGGTCTCGTTCGTCTGGTCTGACCATTCGAGTATGTCTCGTGTTAATTCTGATGGGATGTAAACCTTCCCGTGGAGAACCTCGCCTAGTAATGTTAGTAGTTTTTCAGGGGCCGTGTGTTTCAGAATATAGGCAGAAGCTCCAGCCTTGATGGCTGCTGATGCATATTCGGGCTCCATGTGCATTGTGAGTAGGATGAATTTAGCCCGACACTGGCGATTGCGAAGTGTCCGTATTGCCGTAATCCCATTCGTCTTGGGCATGGATAGATCGGACACAACCAAATCAGGCTGATGTTTGAGGGCTAAATCGATCAGTTCGTTGCCGTCTGTTGCCCGGGCCACGATTGTATAATGGGGATCGAGCAGGCTGTGTAACCCATTCAGAAAGATTTGATGGTCATCCGCTATGATGATCGTTGGTTTCATTTCAGGTGAGGGTTGTGGCGCTTTGTGAGTGGGAGTTCGATTTTTAACATGGTCCCTTGAAGGGGTTTTGAATGAATATTCAGATGGCCATTACTCAAACGAACTCTCTCAGAGATACTGACTAATCCTAGCGACTCTTGGTTTTTTGCCGATTTCAGGTCAAAGCCGATGCCGTCATCTTTGATTGTTAGTGTTGCTGATCGATTGTTATAGATGAGTTCGATGTGAACTTTCGATGCTTCGGCGTGACGGTGAATGTTCGTGAGGGCTTCTTGCAGCACTCGGTATGCGCAAAGCGCTTGTTCCTGGTCGAGTTGATTGGAGCTTGGGTGGAGCAATAGATGGACAGGTATTCCCGTTCGCTTTTTAAAGCGTAAGCATTTGGATCGGATGGCGGAGTTAAGCCCGAGATCCTCAAGGATTTTGGGATGAAGCTGGCGGCTGAGTTCTTGAGTGTCTACAGCAAGTTCCCCGAGCTTTTGCCCGAGGCTCAGCAGTTCCCTTTTTGTTGCTTGTTGCGATAACGAGCTTTGTTGGGCTATCCTCTTAATATCAAGGGCCATGGCGGCCAGTCTTTGGGTGACATCATCATGGAGTTCGCGAGCCAGATAGCGTTTTTCGCTCTCACGTGTGTCGACGAGTTTTTTGCCGAGTCTTTCCAAATCTCGTTGGATTTGATGTCGCTGATCGGCTTCTTGTTTTAGCTGCTTATTGCGAGTGTGTAAAAGTGTTTCAGACTGTTTGCGTTGTGTGACATCTGAAATGATACCGACGAAATGGCTGAGTTCATGATGATCATCAAAGACGGGAGCAATTTGTAGATAGTTCCAGAAGGTGGAGCCATCTTTCCGATAGTTGAGAAGCTCGCCATGATAAGGTTTCGCGGCATTGACGGCCTGGCGGATCAGCAGTAGTTGTTCAAGGGAGGTTTCAGGGCCTTGGAGAAACCGACAATTTTTACCCACTGTATCTGGAGAGTCGTAGCCGGTAATGGTGGTGAACTGTTTATTGTGATAGAGGATGGGCATCCCCTTAGCCTTGGCATCGACGATGACACAGCCGTCTCTCATTGTTTCAATCGCCAGAGAGCGCAGGCGGTTGGATTCTTCGGTTCTACGCAGTTGGGTGATGTCCCGTGCGGTGCCCCACAATCGAATCAACTGGTTGTTTTCAATCAGAGGAATAAAATTGTTGAGCACTCGGATTTCCCGGCCGTCTTTATCTTGCTCGATGGTTTCAAAATCAACCACATCAAACTTTGCCCGGACCGCCCGAAGCAGCGTTGGCATCGTCGAGGGTAGTTCCTCGGGCATGATTTTTTCAAGCCGTTGGCCATTCATTTCAGCGACGCTAAGCCCGTAAAGTTTAGCAAAGGACTCATTCACGTCTGTGAGGTAGGCGTGCTTGAAGAGATGCCGAGCTTGCTCCATCTCGTCGGTGTCGAGCTGAAGTGGTTGATCAAGTTCTAGGCACCAAATTTGTTCGGTGCTGTTTTTAAGAAAGTAAGCGAGATCTTCTTCTGAATGGAGAAGGGAAGCTTTGATGTTTGATGTCGGTGAGTCCATGGCCTAGCTGGCAATGTGTTGGGTCTTCACTCATCCGAGGACGATTGAGGCGCCGTGGTTTGATCTTCGACATCCAGATGACGTAAGATGTTCGGATCTTCTTCGGAGAAGGATAGCTCCACGGCTTTAATCGCCATGGCAACAACAATGCCAGTCAGTAGAAGACCATTGATGCCAATGCAGATGGAGACGATGCGGGCTGGCCAGGTCTCGGGTGAGAGATCGCCATAGCCAACGGTCAATGATGTGATAAATGCCAGATATTGTCCTTCAATGATGGGAATGCTATCGAATAGTGAGATAAGTAAGCCCCCACCGATGATATTGGCCAGTAGGATCAAAAGAACATTCCGCGTTTCTTTCGCCATAAACCACAGGCAGCCGATGAGCCGGCGAGCACGGAGGTGATCGATGGGAGGGGTGACCTTTTTTGATGAGGGCATTGTGAGGAGGAGGGTTAAAGAGCCATGATAATCGTGCCGGCAAATGTGAGTAAGACATTGGCAAAGGTGTAGGTGCCGGCGTAGCCAAGGGCTGGGATTTCGCTTTTTGCGGCATCCGTGATGACGTTGAGTGAGGGGGTGCTGGTCATGGCTCCGGTGATGGAGCCGAGTAAGAGGGCGGGGTTCATGTTCAGGACCTTTTTGCCAAAGAAATACCCGACAAAGACGGGGAGCAAGGTGACAACCATTCCTCCTAAAAGAAGGGGGATGCCAGCCGACATTAAGCCCTCCACGATACCGCCGCCAGCATTAAGCCCGACTCCAGCCATGAACATGACCAGCCCGAACTCCATGAGGATATTGCGGGCTGCTGGTGGGACGCCACCAAAGGATGGGTTGATCGATCGGATAAACCCGAAAACAATGCCGAGCAGCAGAAGCCCTCCGGCGCTGCCCAGGCCGATGGATACCCCCCCAAGTTTAAGCATGATCATGCCGATGAGTAAGCCGCCACCGATGCCGAAGGCAAAACTTAGGAGATCGGTTTGGGTTTCCTCGGCTTCGATGCGTCCTATTTTTTCGGCAAGCGCTTCGAGTCTGCTTGATTCCCCGGTGATGTAGAGGCGGTCACCTTTGTTGGTGGTGATCATGTTGTCGACGGGTAGATCGATGGAGGCGCGTTTGATGCCTCGAACATAGCAGCCGAAATCTGCGGTGATTGCGAGTTCAGAGAGTGTTTTGCCAACGGCCTCCTGGCGGATGACAACGATTTCTTTGGTGATGATGTCGTAGTTGAGTAACTCTGGGTCGAGTACTTCAACACCCGCTTCCTCTTTCCGGCGTTCGTGTTCATAGAGGCTGCCTATCACAGAAACGACATCCCCTTTTTCAAGCACTGTGTCATCATGAATAGACAGAATTTTTCCTTGGCGGCGCATTTTCAGAGGCGTTGACTTTTTGCCAGCGGCAGCGCGGAGCACTTCGATGGTTTTTCCCTCCATGGCCTCGGGGATTTGATAGGCACGAATCAGTGGTACATGAGCGCTGTCATGCGCCAGCTTTTTCTTGGCGCTGAAGCCTCGTTCGTCGGCCAGTTTTTTTGCTTCTTCCGGCAGATCTATTTTTAAAATGAGTGGTAAATAGCGGATGAAAACGATCAGGCCGATGGTTCCAAAGATGTAGGTGATGGCATAACCCACTGAGACGTTTTGCAGTGCTTTTTCAGGGGTCATTCCCTCCGGTATATTGGCCAAGCCGCTGCGCACTGCATCCTGGGCTCCGACAAGTGTCGGGGTGCTGGTGAGCGATCCGGCCAAGAGTCCGGCATTCAGCCCGTAATCAAGACCGATGATACGGGCGATGATCATCGCTGCACCAAATGCACTGGCTGCAACGACAACAGCCAAGGCTATATACTTGGCTCCATCTATTTTGAAGACACTGAAGAAAGTGGGGCCAGCTTGCAGACCCACGGCAAAGATAAAAATAGTAAAGCCAAAGGTGCCGAGAATGGGTTGGGATTCGAACCCGAAATGACCGAAAAGCAGACCAACCAGAAGAACGCCTGTGGTTGATCCTAGTTCAATGCTTCCAATTTTGAGGCGACCGAGGAGTAGTCCGAATGCGACGACCGAAAAGATCATCAAGGTCATGTTTTTGTTAAATAACTCGTAGAAGTTGATTTCCATAATAGTAGTGATTTTTCTGAATAAAAAGAGCCTTTACCGTGGGTAAAGGCTCTTGAAATTTTAAGTTAGGCCTTTTCTTTTGCAGGAGGTTTAATCTTAAAGAAGATGGTGTAACCCACTGGGATGACGATCAAGGTGAAGAGTGTGCCGAGGGTGAGCCCGGCCATGATGGTGACCGACATCGCAACCCAGAAGATGTCTTGAAGTAGTGGTGCAACGCCCAGGATAGTGGTTGCGGCTCCTAACATGATGGGCATGGTCCGTGAGACGGCGGCTTCCACAACCGCCTTGTATGGGGGGAGTCCCTCGGCTTCGTTGGCCCGGATTTCATCGATCAAAACAATCGAGTTTTTAATCATCATTCCGGAGAGACTGATTGCCCCAATCAGAGCCATAAAGGAGAACGGGTTGTTCGTGATCAGTAATCCTCCAACAATGCCGATGATACCCAGTGGAACCACGATAAAGATCAGTGCGGGGATGCGAACCGAGTTAAACAAGGCAACCATCAGGAAGAGCATCAGGACGAGTGAGGCAATAATTCCGGGAATCAGAGATAACTGGGAATCGAGAGTGCCGAAATATTCACCACGCCATTCCAACTTGTAACCCGGAGGAAGGGGGATGGCTTCAAACTCTTCGCGGACGTCGCTGAGCAGGGTGGGGAAACTGACCCCATCTGGAGCGGCTTGAACGGTAATCGCCGGTCGGCGGTTCCATCGGACGCGGATCGGATCTTCCCATTCGAGCTTGATACCATTGGTGACGGAGTCGAGCGGTAGTGACTTGGTTGAGAGTGCAGGCCGGACCTGAAGGGTATCCAACGAGTCGCTCAGGCGCTGTCGCTCTTCGTCGACAAAACGAACCACCACAGGTTGCAGGCTATCGGCTTCGCGGTAGAGCCCGACTGGTAGTCCGTCGTGGGAGGCCCGAAGGGCGCTTGCGACGTTCACCCGGGAGACCACGGCCCAGCGCGCTTTTTCGTCGTCATATTGGGCAACCGCCTTTTGCACCGGTTGGCGCATGTCTGTTCTGACATCTTTCGCGTAAGCACTTTTGGCGAGGATTTTTTTCCCTTGCTCGGCAAGATCTTTGAGAACTTCGGGGTCGGCGTTGGCTGGTCCACTGAAGCGGGCTTCAAAGGGCCAGGTGAAGCCCGGTCCGGCAGAGAATTTACGGACGCGAACCATTGCTTGAGGTTGGGTTTCTCGGACCCACTTGGTCATTTCCTCGACCTGAGCCGTGACCGTTTTGAGGTCTTTGGTATTGACCACGATTTGGGCGTAGGACTGGTAAGGGAATTCAGGGTCAACGGGCAGGTAGAAGCGAGGTGGTCCACCTCCGATGTAGGTGCTGATATTGAGCACTCGGTCATCGGCCATGAGTTTGTCTTCGATCTCTTTGAGGTCGGAGGAGACGTTTTGAATGCGTGTTCCTTCCGGGGCCCAGTAATCGATCATAAACTGGGTACGGGTGGAATCCGTGAAGAATGCCTGATCGACTTTCTGGAAGCCGAGAACGGCGGTGACAAACAGAATGATGAGACCGAGCACGGTGATGGCACGTTTGCGGATGGCTGTTTCCAAGATCCGGCGGAACATGGTAAGAAAGCCGCTCTCGGATTGACTGGAGTCGGCATCGTCCTCCGTTTTTCCTCCCTTGGGGACTTTCAACATGGCCATGCATTGCAGGGGAGTCACTGTCATGGCGAGCACCCAGCTCAACATCAGGGAAATGCCGACCACGATGAACATGGTGCGGCCGTATTCACCACCATCGGTTTTGGAGGCAATACTGGGGTAGAAGGCGGCAACGGCAACCAGAGTGGCTCCCAACAAGGCGACGGCCGGTTTGGCGGTTGCTTGAATCGCGGCATCCCGTTTGTTCATGCCTTTTTTGAGGCGGGATGAGATCCCGTCGGCGATCACAATTGAGTTGTCTACCATCATGCCGAGAGCGATCACAAAGGCTCCGAGTGAGACGCGGTGAAGATCGACTCCGAGGATGTTGAGGAAAATCAGGGTGCCGAGGATGGTCAGGGCGAGGCCGGAACCAACGATCAGACCAACGCGCAGGCCCATACCGAGGGCGATGACGACCAGAACGATGAGTACGGATTCAAGCAGGTTGATGATGAACCCTCCGACCGCTTGTTCGACCAGGTCTCCTTGCCATGCCACCCGGTCGATTTCAATACCGACAGGGATCTCTTCCTTGAGTTCGTCGAGCCGTTCGGCGATGGCGTTGCCGGTGGCTGTGATGTCTCCGCCGGCGGTAGTTGCGACTGAAATAGCGATGGACGGGCGTCCTTGGAAGCGCATCTCAGTGAGTTGGGGCTCAAGGTATCCTCGGCGTACGGTAGCGACATCCTTGACTCGCAAGAGGTCCGTTCCTTTGCTGACCAGGCTTTGGCCAGTGAGTTGTTCACCAACATTGATGGAATTGTCGAGTAGGCTGGCCCGGACGGTGAGGTTTTCGATCTGTTCGACCGAGGTGAAGTCGCCGGTGACCTCGAAGCGGATGCGTTTGTTTTGAATGTCGATGGCACCAGGGTCGACCACGATGTTTTGGCTGGTGAGGTTCATCAGCAGGGCTTCGGTGGTTAATCCGAGTTCGGCCAGTTGCTGTTCCTTGACATCAATGTAGATGACCTTGGGCTGCTGCCCCCAGAGTTCGACTCGTGCGACACCCGGAACGAGGTTGAGTTCTTTGCGGATGTTTTTAACCTGCTCCTCGAGTTCAGCGTAGTTGTAACCATCTCCGGTGACGGCAATAACAAAGCCGTAAACGAAGCTGAAGTCATCCATGACCATGGGTTTGGCTACTCCAGGGGGTAGCGTGTCAGAGACGTCATTGACCTTTTTACGCATTTCATCCCACACCTGGGGAAGTCGGTCGGCCCAGTATTCGGGCTGGATTTCCACTTTGATCAGGGAGCTTCCGGCACGTGAATAGGAAGTCAGGAAGCGTAGCTGTGTCATTTCCTGGAGGGCTCCCTCCAGTTTATCCGTGACTTCTTCTTCCACTTCCTCCGGGCTGGCGCCGGGATACTGGGTCATGATGATCGCGGTTTTCACCGTGAAATCAGGATCTTCCAGTTTGCCCAGGGTAAAGTAGCTGGCGATGCCCCCTACGGCGAGCAGGGCGGCAAAGAAGTAGGTGAAGACCGGTCGGTCGATGGCGAGAGAAACAAGAGTTTTCATAGCGGGTAGGCTAGGGTTTCCAATGGGTTATTGCCCGAGAATGCGCACTTTTTGGCCTTCCGTGAGGGAGTGGGCTCCTGCCGTGGCGATCCATTGCCCGGGAGTGATGCCCTCGGTGATGACGACTCCGGATGGATTGATACGACTCACCGTGACCTTGGTTTTGGCAACCACTCCGGTATCAGGGTTGATGACCCAAACGTGGGAGTCTCCATTGGATGAGGCAACCGATGAAGGGAGCACGGTAATACCACCGGCAAACCGGTCGGCCGGAAGCTTGGCTGTTCCTATTGCCTCGCCTGCCATTCCGGGGAGAATTTGAATCCCCTTAGGCTGGTCCATGATCAGGGTGACCGGGTAAGTCCGGGTAAGTTCACTCGCTTCGGAACCGACCTGCTTGACCTTGGCCGGGATTTTCACATTGGGAAAGGCCGAGAAGGTGACATTGATGGTTTCGACGTAGGGGACGTTGGGGATCAATTTTTCAGGCACATTGACAACCATTTCAATCTTGCTGAGGTCGAGCAGGCGAAGCACCTTTTGTTTGGCGACCGTGTTTTCAAAGTTCTCCGCGTAAGTCGCTACGATTCGTCCGGAGAAGGGCGCCCGGATGGTGGTGTCGTCGGATTGTTTTTTAGCAATCCTCAAAGCCGCTTCAGCTGCTTTGGTCTGGGCTTCCGCATTGGTCACGGTCTGGGCGGATACCGCATTACCTTTGAAGGCTTTTTGGACTCGCTGCAGCATGGCGGCAGCACGCTCGACTTCCGCTTCGGCAACCGTGACGGCGTTTTGGTAGTCCCGTGGGTCGAGTTGGGCGAGAATGTCACCTTCTTTGACCTCGTCTCCAACCTCAGCGGCGAAGGTTACGATGCGACCTGACACTTCGAAGGCAATGTTCACTTCGCGAGTCGCTTTGGCTTTGCCGTTGAGAATGGTTTTGTCAATATTCGAAACGACGCCGACTTGCATGGCCTCGATCGGTCGCACGATTTCTTTTTTTTCTTTGTCCTTGGAGCATGCTGTTAAGAAAAGGCCGACACAGCCTAGGCATAGAGAGCTAATAAGTTGGGATTGTGTGTATTTCATCGTTTGGGCAGTGATTGTTTGTGCAGATGGGGGGAGGCATCGAGAATGCCGTGCATGCATGCTCAATTTAGATTAAGGTTAATAACCTATTCAAATTATTACGTGTTGTCGACTCTAGAGGGCCGCCCTAGTAATATTGCTAGGATTGGGTGTTTGTATCGTCTCAAGAAAGCGTGGCTTTGATGCGCGTCGGGGATTTTGTATTCATCGTCTGTGTTGTCGATTCGCTGCCGGCAGCTTCGTAAATTCAGGGTTTCACGTGTTTCTTTTTCGCTAGATGGAGATGTAAAATGCGGGTCATTTCACGATGCGCTTCCGGGTGCAACTGGGCATCGTGCAGTGATGGAACCAGTATTTCAGAGTCGGCCCCTTTCAGGTGGGAGCTCCAATACGGCACTACACCGTCAGAGGATTTTTGGGGGTGATTTTGGTGCAGGCCACGGTTGCCCATGATCGAATGGTAGGTAATCCGTTTGTTGAATGGTTGTTTGCTGATCAAGGTCAGGGCCGGATTGTGAGACTTGAGGTAATTGACGGAGTTGGGAGATTCGGCGTTGCCTACCAATGCCCGCCCAAATTCAGTCATATTGTCACTGAACACATCTAGTTGCAGACTGCTCATGCTTTGTGGAAGTTTCACCAACGATGATCCCACTTGCCCGATCCAGTTGTCTGCTATGCCGCTTCCAAGGTGAGGCGTGGCAACAAAAATCGTGCGTTCGATTTGTTTGAGTGTTGGATGTTCGATTAGGATCTTGGTTTGTCCGTAAGCCGAGTCCTTACTGTAGCCTGTTGGCTTTTCGATATAAAGCAGGTCGAGTAGTTTGTTATCGAAAGTGCGACTTTGCATCGAGGATAACAAGCCTCCCATGCTGTGCCCGATGAGGACGGTGCGATCTAGCTGGTTTCCAGGGTGGTGGTCCTGGTTTTGGTAAAAATCAATGAGGGTTCTTCGGAATTGAGCTCCGGAGATGATGGGGTTTTGGCCGGTTTGGTAGAGGTAGTAGTAGAACTGATAGTTCTCTCGAATGAGAGGATCGGCCATCAGGTGGTTGGTCGCAGTGGTCCAGGTGGAGGGTTGTGAGATCAGCCCGTGGACAAAAATAACCGGGATTTTGTTTGGATCCTGGAGTCCAATGGCAAATAACCCCATTTGAGCATTTGCTTGTTCGGGATTCAAGGCGAGGGATAACCCCATGAAGGATGATTCGGTTGAAGCAACGGCCGCAATCGGGGCCGAGTAGTCGGCAGAAAGCAATCTGCTTGTCCCGGTAATATGGGAGTATTGGGTCTGGAGTAAGTCCGTGATGGTCAGTCGAGGTTTTCCAGGGGCTGGAACATCAACGGTTATGTTGATCGGGGTGTCGAGACCGTTGGTCGGGATGTATGGATTCGATTGGAGCCGATGTGGGGTCCGGCTTTGGCGGCCAACGGCGGCGGCTCCTAGCCCCATTTGGCGATGATGGTATTTTCCGACATTGCCGTAGCTGAGGGTGTCCAAGGGTAAGATAGAATCAAACCGATCCGGGTGCAGGCTGTGCGGTGTAGATGTATTGATTTGAATTTGTTTATCTCCAACTTGGATAGGCGATGCCTTGTTTTGAGATTTTACGGCACGGCAGGCAAACATCGCGATTTGTCCGACCGAGTGGATGTAGAGTTGGTGGGCCAGAAGCTTGCGTTTGTGGCGTGAATCAAGATAACCGGATGCGGGGTAGGGCGTTGTTCGGATGACTGGCCAGAGAAACTCGACGGCTTGGAGGTAGTGGAGGGTGGATTGTTCAGGAGACTTGGTCCGTGATTTTTTAGCCAAATGAACCGCTTCTTCGGCCAGGGCAATATGCTCGGAGTCGCTTTGTGGTGTTTGGTCTTTACGTGCTCGGATGTGCCTGAGGGTTTGACGGGAGGTTCTCGATATCCAAGCACGGTTGAGTGTCGATCCCGAAGAATCATGATAAGCTTGGCTCCGTCCAGAGCTCTTAAAATACGGTTTTGGCACGCATGATTCCACCAGCAAGCAGAGGGGGAGAATGATGAGGGTCAGATGATAGATCGTTATTTTTCTGAGAGTAGCCATACGAAGTCGCGGTCCAAAATAGATCATGCCTCGTCTACCATTTGATGCAAGGGGATAAATGGGCCGGCTGCAGGGTTGTCCAGTTAGGAATGCCAGATCCTTGAAACCCGCCAGAGACACGCAACTCAGAACTTCGCTAATAAGAACGAACATGATACCCGCCATCGCTGAAGCTCTTCGCTTGCCGAGACTCTACTCGCAAAAAAAAAGCGTCTCCTCCGTGCCGGAGAGATACTGGGTATGAAACAAGTTGGATTCTGGTGCGCCTTCTGGCAGTTTGGGTTCCAAGTCGAAGGGGGCGCTTTTTCCATGCTACTGAAGCAATGACGCCGCTGAAGTGACGTAAGAAATACAAAAAGTAGCAAGATGACGAAGTGGCTGACGTAGATTGGCTGCGGCAGATGGTAATCAACGAGCTGTCAACCCGACGGATTAGATGAAAGGTTGGGTTCGAATGGTTGGATCCAGAACGTCATTGAACCCTAAAAAATGAACCATGAAATACAGCCTCTTTATTTTATTGATAAGTGCCACAGCTTTAGCGGCATCATGGAAACCCAATATCGTTTTCATTATGAGCGACGATCAAGGTTATGGCGATGTTTCTTGTTATGCCGAAGACGCCAAGATCAAAACTCCGGCGATTGACAGCCTGGCGGCAGAAGGTATGCGTTTTACTGACGCTCATAGTGCCTCCTCGGTCTGCACTCCAACACGATATGGAGTGCTGACAGGCCGTTACCCTTGGCGAACCCGCTTGCAAAGTTTCGTGCTTCAGACCAAAGAGACCAAACGGGCAGACGGCTCTCTGAAAGTCGGTACAGATCCTCTGATTGAGAAAGAGGTATTAACAGTGCCAGGATTTTTGAAACAGCATGGGTACAATACGGCCATGGTCGGCAAGTGGCATCTAGGTTTTCAATACCGCTTAGCGAAGGGTAAAAAAATTGATAAAAATCACCAGCTCAAGAATGCCGTGCCAGTCGGCACCAAGGTCATCGATGGCCCCATTGAACGTGGCTTCGATCATTTTTGGGGATTTCATCATGCGGGCGAAATGCGCACCTGGATTGAACAGGATGTGGTGACGGAGAATTTTGACCACCCGAGCCAGATGCTGAACCGCATTGCTGAGACCTCAGTCCAATACATCAAAAGCCAAACGAAGCAGGTGCCCTTTTTCCTGTATGTCCCCTTGAACTCACCACACGGCCCGACGGTTCCCAGCCAAGCATGGAAGGGTAAAAGTGATATCAACCCTTACGCTGATTTCGTGATGGAAACAGATGATGCGGTAGGCCGGATCCTTCAAGCTCTCGATGAAAAGGGAATGAAGGACAATACGATTGTTTTCTTTACCACGGATAACGGCTGTTCCCCCCATGCCAATATTCCGCAGTTGTTGAAGGCTGGTCACGATCCCTCCGCCGGGTTGCGCGGAACCAAAGCCGATATCTGGGAAGGTGGCCACCGTGTCCCTTATCTGGTCCGCTGGCCGGAGAATATTCAAGCAGGTGCCGTTTCCTCCGAGCCGATTTGCCATAACAACCTTCTAGCTACCTGTGCAGCTTTGCTTGACCAACCGTTACCAGTCGATGCAGGAGTCGATAGCTTTTCGATTTTGCCAGTGCTCAAGGGGGAAAAGCTGAGTGCCGCCACCCACCCGGTCATCATTCACGCTTCGGTCCAAGGCATGTTTGCCATCCGACAGGGAGATTGGAAATACATTGCCTGCAAGAACTCCGGCGGTTGGAGTCGCGGCGGCGACAACAAACCCGCTCAGCTTTATCACATGAAGAAAGCCGTCGATGAACAGGTGAACCTGATCGATTCGATGCCGGAAAAAGCCAAGGCGCTGCGGGCGCTGCTTGAGAAGTCGGTTGGCGACGGCTTCACGGTTCCCGGAAAAAAGGGCCGAAATGATGTCGAGGTGGTGATCGATAAAAAAACAAAAAAGAAGCGCAAGAAACAAAAGTAAGCGGGGCAGCTCGCCTTCTAGATCGACGTCGCTCTGCTTTCTCTTCCTCCAACAAGCAGGAAAAAACAAAAATGCCTTCCCGGATAGGGAGGGCATTGAAGTCGGTGGATATACGTGTCGTCAGAATGTGGCCTTATTTCAGTTTGATCACAATGCCCCTGCCATGTCAGTGGCTATCCTAGGTGCATCTCGTCGAGGGTGAGGTCCGCGGCTGGGGTGAGCGCGATGGTGTAGTAGGCTTCAAAGCTATACCACTCAACACGGAACGCGGTGGGCTTCATCTTTCCTAATAGGCAAGCAGCGAACAATGGCTTGCTTCCCATACTTGATTATGGCGTAGTAGGGCTTGATCGAATGAAATACATTATGAAAACTACAAAACGCTCCCTCGCCTCTCTAGCCACCATCGCTCTGGCGGCATGTCCTCTCAGTGCAAGTGCTGAAGTGGAGACCGCCATAGCTCCTGCGGATTCTGCTCCACTGGATGATGCCACCGCTGCAGCTCAAGCTAACAACCCCTTGGCCAATATGGTGGCCTTTAACATTCAAAACTATTACGTCGGTAGTTTGACCGAAACCGATGAAGAGGCAAATACAGTCTGGCTTCGCTACGCCCAGCCGTTCAGCATTGGAGAAAGTAACTGGTTGATGAGGGCATCACTGCCTATCAATACTTTTCCGACCTCTGCCAGCGGTGACCACAAATCCGGCTTGGGCGACTTTAATATCTTTGCAGCCTATTTGATTGATGTCGGTAACCCGGCGATCAGTTTTGGTATTGGACCCCAACTTACGGCTCCTACGGCCACCCGAAACAGTCTGGGATCTGAGCAATGGTCCGCAGGTTTGGCCAATGTGTATTTCAATGCCTCATCCAAAAAATTCCAATATGGCTACCTTCTCACTTGGCAGGGGAGTTTTGCCGGCAATGATGACCGCGCGGATGTCAATATTGGAGCATTTCAACCGTTTGCGATGTATCAACTGGGTGAAGGTTGGTACCTGCGTTCCGCTCCGATCTGGGTCTACAACTTTGACAACGATAATTATAGTATGCCGCTCGGACTCGGAGTTGGTAAGGTCATTCGCAAAAATGAAACCGTCTACAATATGTTTGTCGAACCTCAATTCTCTGTAGGTGATGACGGTCCCGGGCAGCCCGACTGGCAGATTTACATGGGGTTGAATATGCAGTTTTAACTGCCTTATTTGTTTAATCTTTCAGCAGATGGTCTCATTGAGGCTGTCTGCTTTTTTTATTGGGGGTTAGCGCGGGTTTGCAGCCTTTAACGCTACTTGGTTCTACGAAGGCTCCGTCTATCATGAGCCATACCTCGTATCGTTGACCACAGCGCCAATCGAATTGGGCAACTGCCATTCAGCGAGAAGGCTCTGAAGCGAGTTGTATCAGAACGGGGGCGGTTTCCTCGTCGCCCTGCATCATCCATACTTCTCAATTATCGTGAAATTTCAATGGTTGCCGGCTTGCCTGTCACGGGAAGTTCGGCAACAAACAAGCCGTTTCCTTTGGCTTGGAAGGTGACTCCCTCGGCTTGGGGCTTGCCGTGCTTCAACCAGACAGCGAAAGGACCGGCTTCCGTGAGTCGAATGGTCAGCTTGGAAGGTGTTCTCTCTTTCACTTCCCCGGCGGCGGCTGAGAGATACTTATCCGTTCTGCCGATAAAGGACCATCCATCATCAATCGGGCTGAGTTGAAAAAGGCGCCCACCAAACCCTTGGATCTCGACATCCAAGCCGTCGGTCCCGAATACTTGGGCCGACTTGCTTTGGTGATTATATACAATCAAGCCTTCTCCGGGAATCTCCCACTTGCCGGCATAAGGTTGGATCATACCTGATGCGGCTTGATAAATGTGAGGAGTTAGTTTGGTGGAATAACTCGGAGCTACTTTTTTTCCGTCGCCGTGAAAATTGTGAACCACGATGGCCACACTTCGATTGGCCAGTGGAGCCATCGCCCGGAATAATCCAGGGTCTTCTGATTCTCGGAAAATGTCTTCCGGGACCGGAGCACCTGGTGCCAGTGGTCGTAAGAGTTTTCCGTCTTGGTAGCACAGCGGCCAAACGACCTCGGGTACCAGGTGGCCAGGGTTATCCGAGAGATAGACGGGCCCTCCCGAAAGCGCCTTGGAAATAGCCATGACTCGCGCTGCCACAGGGTCGCCGGAATGAAACATGTCGTGGTCTCCCCACGCAACTTGCCCCAACCAAGGCATCGTGCCATAGGACATATGCAAATGCTCGCTCGCTTTTTCTACACTCAACTTGTAATCCGAGCTGCAGCGCCCGACAACGTTCTCGCCCGAATTAAAGATAAACTGTGGGGTATGCCAATTGCAGTTCAGAAGCCCATCGAAGTGCTTAGCGACCACTTCCTGATAAATGCGTGAATATTTGACCGTTGTCGCATGAGGGTTAGCGATCGCATTTTCATTGGATGCTGGAAATTGCGTCACCACCTTGCCTGATGCTGTACCAGCATAATACGCTAACAGAGTGCCGCAAAAATCAACCTTCAAAAAATCAACTCCGTCCTTCTCAGATCGACTCACCAAATATTCCATAAAAGCCCTGATGGACTGCTCATCGGGTTTAGGTAAAGCCCTGCCATTCGGTAGGGTCATCATCACCTCCGCAAGTTCGGGAGGTGTGCCCGGGTGCATGGCATTGGCATTTCCAGCAAGTGCATGCCACATGCCAATCCACTTGATGCCATCCTCATTGCGCAAGTTGGTGAGTGGCTTGTATCCTTGTGGAAATGTTGTCTTCAAAGGCATCAATGTTTGAGGAGAAAAATGCCCGTCATCGATCAACATGTAACGAATGGGTAATTCGTTTTGTTCAAGCGTTTGATGCATTTTGACCAATGCCTTTGAACTGATTTTTTTGCGGAACTCTTCCCACGAACACCACCCGAGGTAATGAAACATCCCGGGGTACGTTTTTTCCTCGCGCAACTTCATCCAGCCTTGGATCTGTTCAGTTTCGGAGGCCTTTTTCCATACTCGGTAGCATGCCTCGTATGGATTGTCAGCACGGGACCAAGCCACTACCGGTATGTTTCCCTTCACCCGGGCCTTCCCTCGGGTTCCCAATCGAAGCTCCAGTTGACCGTCCCTAGGAGCGAACCATGCATAGGCGTGCTCTCCGCAAAGAGGTAGAATCGCCAGGTATTCGCCGTTGTTGAGTTCCAGGATGGAGAAAAAACCACCTTCCTTCGAACTCTTGCTTAAACGCTCTCCCAGCCCTCGGTTGCCCCCGTATGGCCACCACGGCCCCCGGTAATACATCGCCTGTTTATAGCCGGGTAACTCGAGCTTGTAGCCGATGAGTGTGCCTGCTTTATCCGGACGTCCAGAGTATCCCTTCAATACCAAACTACCCTCCACCTCTTCCTTGAAATCGAGCACCTTCGACTCCATCGCTGAAACAGCAAATGCCGAACAGATTGTCAGTAAAATGATCAATACTCCCTTCGTTATCGGAATGCCTAAGGTTCAGAGTTTGGTATTATATGTAAGCCCACGTGCGAGTTTGGCAAGGGCCACGATAGAAAAAATCCCCATCTGGTAGCCAGATGGGGATGATGGTTAGATGGAGAGAAGTGTGAGCCCTAAAATTCATAGACAACACCAAGCATGGGGCCGCCGACGTTGATGTCGTAGAGGAAATCACCTTTTTCGTAGTCGATGTATTGATGACGGTAGCCGAGGATAGCCCGCCAGCAGTCGTTAATGGTGTATCCGACACCGCCCATGGCCATCCAGGCGCTATCTGATGCAACGCCAAACCCGCCGACTTGGCCGGTGAGGTGAAGGTTCCATTTTTCGTTGAATTTGTGAATCAGGGTGAGTCCAATGGTCGGATCGATCCAGTCTTCCGAGTCGCCGATGGACGCCGAGATTCTTCCTTTGGCTTTTGCGTCAACGGAGAAGTAGGTGTATTGAGCTCCTGCCATGATTTGGACCAACGTTTTATCCGTTTGGTAGAGGCTGTATTTGACCCCGGCCTCGCTGGTGAATTGTTCGAGGTCGACAGTTAATTTATCTGCTAAAAATCCGATAGGTGTGGCCTGGCTACCGCTGAGTTTGAGGTATTGGAAGTCTGCGTAGTATCCCCATTTTCCTTTCTGGGCTTTGAATGCAAGATACCCAGCGAAGTCGAGCATGTCGATGGCGTCATCCAAGGGTATATCCACATCCACCTCCTGGCCATGGATCCCCGATGTTCCGTCGATACCAGAAAGCCAGAGATAGGGGGAGATGCTGTATTCCCAGGTGTTTTCTTCGATTGGGGCGGGGATGACCACTTTGGCGCCCTTGCTATCTGATTGGGCCATACAAGGTGTCGCTATAAGAGCGGCGCAGATGATGCTGTGAATGTATTTGGAGCTATTCATGACGACTTCGATTCTGGGTTAAATGCATGGGATGACCAGAGAAAAAGTGGATGAATTTTAGTATATTTTTGCGGTTTTTTGATGTTTTAGATTTTTCTCGCCAAGCGTAGTGGGGTGCATTAGGTTTAAACCTCATTTAATTATATTAGTTTTTCAAATGAATCGACAGACGATTTGTTAATTTGGAGCCATGATCCAAATATATGATCCAAATATCGACCCCGCTATCTATACAACCCATACAACCTATTCAACCTATTCAACCTATTCAAACAATGAAACAGAAACCAATAAAAACATGGAGTCAACTTGGCCTTATGGCCCTGTTTGCTGGAACCTTACCTGCGACAGCAGCTGAATTAATTCACGATGCTGATCATTATATTCTCAAGGCTCAGCATGGTGAGCAGTGGGCGAAGGATGATGCCGCTGTGAATGCCAGGCTCGAGGAATTTAAAAAGAAAAACGGTGGGAAATCACCGAACATTCTTTATATTCTGATTGATGACATGGGCTATGGTGACATGGGCATCCCGGAACTGAATGGTCTGCGGGGTTATGAGACGCCTAATGTGAACAAGTTTTCGGACGAGTCGATGCGTCTCAACCGGATGTATACCGAGCCTTCCTGCACGCCTACTCGCTGTGCCTTTATGACCGGTCGTCAGCCTCATCGCTACAACATGGGGGATACGGCGGTCGATATTGCCGGCTTTGGACTTCCCGCCAAGGAAAAAACCTTGCCCGAGGTACTCTCAGAAGCGGGTTACAATACCACACACATTGGTAAATGGCATATGGGCGATATCAAAGAGTCTTGGCCTCACAACCAAGGCTTTGATTATGCTGCATTTCCGATTCACCAGCAAGGGCAGTTGACGGTTTTCAACGATGATGCCGCCAAGGAAGGTGTGGCTGTCTCAATTGGGCCAGGTCAGTATAATGATCGATTCACCAAGGACAAATGGTTCCGTCCTAATCCTGCTGCGATGGTGGTGGGCTGTGAAGCCACCAAAGGCGGTACCGTGCGCGAAGTGCACATGAAGCCGGGTGAACGCTGGACAGAAAAGAAATACGAGGAAATGAATCAACGCTATCAAGACCAGACGCTTGAACACCTGCGTAAGCTTGCCAAGCAGGATAAACCTTTCTTCTTGCAGTACTGGCCGCTGATTCCGCTCTCCAACCCTCGTGCCACCACGGATAACTACACCACTCCAAACGGCGGCACCTATGTTGAGAAAATGAAGAAGCTTGATGGTTGGATCGGTGATATCCTCGAGGAAGTCGATAAGCTTAAACTCGCTGAAAATACGATCGTTGTGATCATGGGTGACAATGGTCACTTTACTAAATACTCACCTGGGAGTGGCTACACGGCCATGATTTTCAAAGGTGGAAAAGCTGACACCACCGAAGGCGGTGTCCGTGTCGATGCCTTTGTCCGCTGGCCTGGCATGATTGAGAAAGATTCCATTGTGAATGACATTGTTCACGTGGCTGACCTTTACACCACACTTTCTGTGCTGGCAGGTGCCAAAGACAAGCTTCCTACCGATCGTTTGATCGATGGTGTTGACCAGTCTGCACTTCTGCTCGAAGGCGAAACCAAAGGGCGCCGTGACACGGTCTTTATTTATTCGGGACCCAAAATGGAAGCTGTGGTGAAAGAGCATATCAAACTCAAGGTTCCCGGACCGGGAGAAAACCCGATTGGTGCCAAGTTCTATGACTTGCAGCGTGATACCCGTGAGGAATATCCAGTGTCCACGGAGATCGGTGCTTGGGGTGGAGCCGAAATGGTGCGTGTGATTCAGCGTCACATGGTCATGAAGAAAAAGTATCCTGATACAGATGCTGACCGCGGTCTTCCTTATGATGGGATTGAAAACCTTCGCCCGGAAACCAAGGCTGCAGTGCAGGCCTTCCTGATTAAGAATAAGATACTGCTCGAGCAGAAGAAATAATGGCGAGATCGGAACCCCTTAGTCAACCTTATCTAATGAAATTGAAGAGCTTAACAAGTCTGGGGGCAGCAGCAATGGCCCTGCTCCTTTCGTCCTGTGGTAATCAGTCTC
The DNA here is from genome assembly GCF_013391475.1 of Oceaniferula marina. Classification (NCBI taxonomy): domain Bacteria; kingdom Pseudomonadati; phylum Verrucomicrobiota; class Verrucomicrobiia; order Verrucomicrobiales; family Verrucomicrobiaceae; genus Oceaniferula; species Oceaniferula marina. The sequence continues at coordinate 63,955 of NZ_JACBAZ010000007.1, forward strand.
CATCCGGATTCTTGAGTAACTATAATCAACTGTCACCAGGAGGGAATGCCTATGGCGCCAAGATGTCGTATACCAAACCCAATATGGATTTTGCAAAATACGACAGTGTCATCATTGATCCTGTGACCTTCATTTTACCTACGGATAGTAAGTTGACCGAGGCTGATCGTCAGCGGTTGAGCTATGCCATGAGGCAGGCGATTACCCGTGAGCTATCGAAGGACTACAAGTTGGTCTCCACTCCCGGTCCTACCACCATGCGCTTTCGTGGTGCCGTCACGGAGTTGATTCCGGCCAACCGTCCGGCGAACGTGATTACGTCGGTCGTTCCCGTCTCCCGGGTTGTTGCAGAAGCCCAGCAAATGACGACGGGGATTTCGATGTTCTCGTCCCGTGGTTCAGGTGAAATGGAAATTCTGGACTCTGTGTCGGGAGAGCGATTGGTTGCTCTGGCTGATACGCGTTATGCTCGAAAAGCAGCAAGCTCCTCTGCCACCAGTTGGGGGCAGATCGAAGAGGCCATGGGAAATGCTGCCGCCGACGTGCGAAAGGGGTTGGCTAAGCTTCGTGCCCGAAAGCCATAGTCGATTACTATCTACGATCGGAATAGATATAATTGTACCAACGCCCTTGGCTGATAAAGTCAGGGGCGTTTTGTTAGTGATGTGGTAGCTGCGGAGAGTAGGGTAGGTTTTTAAACTGCCGGTGACTTTGGAGGTAGGGCAGAGGGGGGTAGCTTGTCGATGGAGTGGTTGATAGAAAATTATCGGGCAAGGGGGGGGTGGGTTGTCGACAGGTTGAAAACCTGTCCTACTTTGAAGTGCTGACCGTAGGATTCTCGCTTTCCGATGGAGTGGTTGATAGAAGATTATCGGGCAAGGGGGGGTAGCTCGGGTTGTCGACAGGTTGAAAACCTGTCCTACTTTGAAGTGCTGACCGTAGGATTCTCGCTTTCGATGGAGTGGTTGATAGAAGATTATCGGGCAAGGGGGGGTAGCTCGGGTTGTCGACAGGTTGAAAACCTGTCCTACTTTGAAGTGCTGACCGTAGGATTCTCGCTTTCGATGGAGTGGTTGATAGAAAATTATCGAGCAAGGGGGGCGGGTTGTCGACAGGTTGAAAACCTGTCCTACTTTGAAGTTTCCCAATCCGGCTCTGGGACTCGTCCTTTCCCGTTGCTCACTCTACGCAGAAACCATCGGTCAATAGAGAAACGAACTGACCGTTAAGACAAGCAGCGTGATCGGTGCTAGATCGAACAGTTTCAGCCATTCGATTGCATCATTTTTCATCATCCTGACGACTCTTGTTGTAGGAAACTCAAGCGGTCGCGGAAGAGATTCTGTGGCGGCTTTTTCTTATGCCAATAGAGATGGGGCTATTCGTTTCTGATTTGTCCTGGAGTTTTTCCTGTTTGCCTTTTGATATACCGACATATCTCGTCAGGTCCGGCAAAGGAGTGATCAATGGCGATGGTTTCCAGCGTATCCTCGCTTTCCCGTAGTTTTTTAATGACCGCTTGCGAGCGAAGGCGCTCGATTTCCTTTTTGGGGCTGTGTCCCAGTGTCTTGATGAAGCGGACCCTCAGACCTTCACGTGATATTCCCATCGTGGTGCACAGTTCTGAAACCGAGACGGGCCGCTTCGGCGTCTCTTGCCGCAGAAATTGAAGAGCGTTGGAAACCAGGGCGTCGTCGAGGTGCACATGGCGGGTTGATTCCCTGGCCACAACAGCTCCCGGAGCCAGGGTGATCCAATGGTCAGGCGGGACATTTTCACCACGCATTAATGCGTTTAACAGCTTGGCGGCTGCGAAGCCTATTTTGCGGCCGGGGTAGGGGATACTACTCAGGGGAGGAGTTGTGGTGTGGCAAAAAATGATATCGTCGGAAATGCCTAACAATGCGATTTCCTCCGGGCATTTGATGTTTAGTTTTTGTAGTAGTCTGGATGTCCAGACTCCGGCAATGTCATCCTTGAGGAAGAGCCCGCATGGTCTGGGGAGATTGAGGAGTTGTTCACGGATGCATTGGTCGATTTGTGTAGGGCGCGTTTTAATGGGGTAGCGGCTAACCGGGACCTTAATCACGCTAAAGTTGCCACCGTTTGATACGACGCTTTCCCGGAAACTCTCAAGCCGCATCCTGGAGTATTCTCGAGAGGATTCATGCATGTAGGCAAAATTTTTCAGGCCTAGATTGGCCAGATGCTCATAGGCGAGCTGTCCGAGTGCTTGGTTGTCAACGGTCACCCGGGGGAAAACAATCGAGTTCCTGGGCGTTTCTACACTCAGATTGACAACGTTGATGCCAGCCTTTTGCCAGGCCCTTGCCTCAGCCGCAGTATAGCGGTAGACAAGGAGACCGTCGCCCTTCCAGTTTTTTCCAATGGGATAGGGCGGGATGTCTCCACCCGTCGGTTGGTCAAAATGAAGCTTCATCGCTGAACCTGTGCGCTGAAAATCCAGAAAACCTTCAAATAACCTTGAAGCGTAGCCTGAAATCCAGTCGGGCAGACGCACACCGACCCTGAACCTTGTTGAAGTGGCTTCCATGGAGCCGTATTCTAAATGAATTTGTAAAAATGCCAATAAGTATTGTATTAATGCCATTGAAGTTTGAAGTAAGGACTGTGTATTCTTTGATCTCAGCAGTTCAAAAGTACAAACTAAAATATGAAAAATACAATTAATAGAGCTCTAATAGGGACGGCTACAGCCAGCATTTTTCTGTCAGCTTCAGCATCGGCAGCCTCATCGTTGATGTTCAACTACAGTCAGCAATCTGGTAATAACATCGGAGCGCCGGGTGACGTTGGCGTTGAAGCTCTCGTTAACGTTACAGGTAATGCTGGCACGCAAACAGGAAGCCTAGATGGTGTAGGTTACTCCATGACCCATGGTGATTATTGGCAACAAGGCTTTGGTGGCCTTGGTGACCCTTACATTGCTGTGCTAGAGAATAACGTTACTATTGCTTTCGATAGTCTAGATGGCTGGCTTCTTAGTAATAGTGCAACAGCTTATGAAGTTACCGTGTATTACTCAGGAAATCCAAATAATGGAGGGCAGGCTGCCTACATTGGAACACCTTCTTCTGTAAGTATTGGTGGAAATACTGAGACGATCACTGTAGTTACAGATGGTGGAGGCACTGAGCGTTGGAGTGGTCTTGGTGCGACCCATACGTTTTCATCAGACACATTGACGATTACAGATACGGCAACAGCCTATCAGGCAGGTATTTCTGCTATTCGCATTGTAGCCGTCCCCGAGCCTTCCAGTGCTGCGCTACTCGGATTGGGTGGGGTTTCATTGATGCTTCGCCGCCGTAAGTAAGGCTCTCTTCTCGCTTTTTATTTTCACCCCCTTTCCTCAAAGGGAAGGGGTTTTTTTGTGTCTGTTGTTCAATTTATTACTCAAGTTATTATGAAAAGATGTGCCCGAATTCTCTCACTGACATGGTTGTTATTTTCTGTTCCGATTCAGGTCGCCTTAGCTGAAACGCCATTTAAGTTTGTGATTTTCGGTGATACCCAGAATTATACAAGGGCGTCACAGGCGGGGGCACCTGATCTATTCACGATCCAAACAAAATGGGTGAAAAATAATGCCGTGAGTGAAAATATTGTATTTCTCACTCATGTGGGAGATGTCATTTTGAATAGCTCAAGTCTATGGCCACAAGCATCACAAGCGATGAATGAGATTGATGGTGTTGTCCCATATGGTGTGACTTTTGGGAACCATGACGGAGGCTCTCCTGGGGCATTTGGATCTTCTCGATACCAAGGCAAGGCATGGTATCTCGGCGCGAGTTCGAATGATTTGGCGCATGCCCAGAAGTTCACAGCAGAGGGCACAACCTATATCCATATCAACCTGCCACATAGCCCAAAGGCGACAGAGCTCACGTGGGCGCAGGGGATCATCGATGCTCATCCAGATAAACCAACGATCATCACCACACACGGGTACATGGCCGACAATGGGGTTGGTCGTGATGCAAACGGCAATACCATCTGGAATACCCTGATTGAGCCTAACGAAGAAGTGTTTATGGTCTTTTGTGGGCACGATTGGGTATCGCGGCATGAGATAGCCACCACGACTTCAGGGCGTAAAGTGCTGCAGGTGATGGTGAATTACCAGGAGATCATCAACGGGGGGCAGGGCTGGTTTCAGTGGGCGGAATTCGACCCCGACCAGGGAGAAATCCGTTTTAAAACCTATTCGCCGTTTTTAGATCTCTACCGCACGGATGTTTCGAGTCAATTTACGATCTCCGCAACGTTTGGGACTGGGACGATCGTGCTCAATGGCGAGACCGGCTACAGCAAAGCCTCTTGGAATGGAGGGGGGGGTGACGCCAACTGGCAAACCATCGCCAACTGGGAAGGACAAGCACCCGTCGCTGGTGAGGTGCTTGAATTTAAGGGCACCACCCAAAAAGTATCGGTCAACGATTTTCCGGCAGGGACGAGTTTTGGTGGTATTGTCTTCCCTCCTGGTAAATTTTCCGCCGGCTATCAGTTTAGTGGAAATGCCATCACGCTCACTGGCGATATTGTCAACATGGGAGGCTATGGGCCAGATATCCCTCAAACCGGCCCCACGGTGAACCTGCCGATCACGTTGGTAGGTGAACGGCAGGTGAATACCGGAGATTGGGATATGACCATCAATGGGGTTCTCAGTGGTTCAGGTTCACTCACCAAGACGCACGGGCGTGATTACATCCATGGAGCTTATGATGGAGGAGTCCACCTTGGTGATTTGTATTTAACGGCTCTGAACACCTACACGGGGGCGACCAGAGTAACTGGTGGTGCGCTGTTGCTTGTTGATGCTTCAAAGTCGAACCTGATTCCTGATTCTTCGGGGATTCACATCTACCACAATGCGGTTTTGCATGTAAAAGGCTTGAAGGATGAAACTTTGAAACTTGCAGCCGGGCAGACCTTGAGAGGAAGCGGTAAGGTTATGGGAAATACCCACGTACCTTCCGGGGCAAGTATTGCTCCGGGGCATGCTGCGCCCGGCACCTTGTTCCAGTTAGGTGATGTTACGATGGAGTCAGGCTCGGCATTGAATATTCGCTTTGGGGGCTCGGAGGTCGGTGACTATGATCAACTGAATGTTGCCGGCGCGTTAACTCTTGGTGGTGCCACACTCAACCTGAGCTCGCACGCCGCTTATACGGTGAGTGTGGGGGATACCTATATGCTGATTGAGAATGATGAGGTGGATGCTGTGACTCAACAAGTGGTGAGCGGGCTGGGGTCTCATTTGGCTGCTGGGACGACGCTGCCGGAAGGGGCCATTGTATCGAATGATTTTCTCGGAAGCGGGCTGTCGGCTCAGATTTCCTACGTGGGAGGATCTGGCAATGATCTTGTGCTGAAGATCTTACCGGCCCCTGGGCCTCCTGAGTTCACTGCGAACCCTCTTGTTCGGGCTGATGCCGTTGTCGAGGTTCCATATCATGGGACTTTGGCTGAGTCAGCCCTTGATGGTGACGGCGATCCCATCGTCTATAGCAAGGTGGCGGGACCGGAATGGCTAAATGTGAATCCAGGAGGCTCCATATCAGGGACTCCAACAGCTTCTGATATGGGAGTGAATGAATTTACGGTCAAGGCAAGGGACAGCCATGGGAATTCGGGGACTGCAACATTGAAGGTTTCGGTCGTGCCTAGTAAGTTGGTCGGAGTCTGGGAGTTTGAAAACCGTGAAGCCTTGGGAACCGCAACGGTAGGCAGCGATCTGTTACTCACCGGATCGATCGCGGCGATTGGTGGCCCTGGCGGAGCGGATGGGGGAGCTGCTGCTGTGGGGGTAGGTGAGTTTCTAACCGTGTTGAACCCTATTGGAGGCAACGGCACCGGAAACCGGACAAATGAATACACCTTGTTGCTGGATATTAAAATTCCGAGCCTCAGCCCTTGGATTGCCTTGTTCGATACCAGTGGTGGAGGTGATGCGGATTACTTTTATAGTTCCAGCCGCGGGCTTGGAGTCTCTTCCGAGGGGTATGTGGATGATCATGATCCTCCGAATTCGATTTTGGCGGATACATGGCACCGAATGGTGATCAGTGTGGATCAGGGAGGTAGGAGAAGCACTTACGTGGACGGTGTTCTAGTTGGCAATCACAATGTTGGCATTGTTGACGCTGATCGTTGGAGTTTGGCGTCTTCCTTTACCTTGTTTTCGGATAATGGAGGTGGTGAAGAGGCTGTGATCCATGTTTCAGGTGTTCGCTTGTTTAACCAAGCTTTGAATGCTGATGAAGTGGCTGGGCTGGGCGACATCAATGCGGCCGATACCGACGGCGACTGCATGATCGATACGATAGACACCGATGACGACAACGACGGCATGGAGGATAGCTGGGAGAACGCGCATTCGTTGAACCGTCTGGCTGATGATCGAGAGCTGGATGCCGATGGTGACGGTTTTTCCAACTGGCAGGAATACGTTGCCGCGACCGATCCTCAGAGCATCTCGTCCATCCCCTATGTGGAAGTCTTGCCCGGACTTGAGGTCAGCGAATTCAGGCTGCAGTTTCCGACGTCCTCCAGTCGTTATTACGCCATTGAGCACAGTGAAACCATGCTTGCTGATAGCTGGAATCTGGTGAGCCGCATCTTTTTAGGTTCGGGAGCTAAGGAGCTCATTCCCTTTTCGGTCCCCAGTGCCCGCGGTTTTTACCGGGTGGTTATTTTTTTGCCGTAACCGGTGTTGGGATTATGGCTCTTTGAGCCATTGGCCAAATGGGATCAGCGGCCGAAGGCAATGCGCTCGGCGAGGGACTCAGGTAGTCCGGCATCAAGAATTTTCTTCTGCGCAGTCTCGATATCGTATTCGAGTCTACGGAAGCTGACGAGGTTTTGATCCATGTCGTAGATGCAGTAGGATGCACGCCAGTCTCCGTCACGTGGTTGACCGACCGATCCGGTATTGATGAAATACTGGGTGTTTTCCTCGATGGCGATGGTTTCGGCCGGCACTTCCTGAATTTTGGAGGTTCTGGTGAAAATTCGAGGGACGTGGGTGTGGCCATAAAAGCAGACCGGAGTGATCTGGTAAGAAAAATTGGCCATGGCGTCGAACTTGTTGGTGACGTAGTTCCAGGAAATAGGTTGGTCGAGGGTCGAGTGAACGATGGTGAAGTTCTGGACCTGGCGGACCATGCGCAGGCGGGCGAGCCATTGGCGCTGGTCGGGTGAGAGTTGTTCGCGCGTCCAGAGCAGGGCTTCGGCTGCTACTGGGTTCATCATCTCGAGTGAGGTATCGTGGCCGCAGTCCTGGTCGTGGTTACCTTTGACGACCGGGCATCCCATGGCTTTGACCCGTTCGAGGCAGGCAGCCGGGTCGGCGTTGTATCCGACCACATCACCGAGGCAAATGTAACTGTCGGCACCTTGGGCTTCGGCATCTGCGAGCACCGCCTCGAGCGCTTCGAGGTTGGCGTGAATATCACTGAAGATGGCAATTTTCATGAAGAAGATCGAATGGAGAGATTGGGACCGATTGGTGTGCAGCACTCATGCCTTGTTGAGAGGCAAAGGAAAAGAAAAAAGTGACTCGTTCTCAGTTATTCATGAGAGGATGCCGTGCTTGTCGAGCTGTATGAAAGGTTGGTTGGTGTTGAGATGAGTCAAGGCGTGTCAAGTTCACGTTGAAGTGCATCAATTTTTGCTGCGACTCCGTGCATGGGTAAGTCCTGACCGGTGCGCCTCCAGTGGATTTTCAACCAGTGGAGCTGGGTTGCGGGATTTGGGTAGAGTTCGGAGTCGGGGATGCGTTGTTCTTCGGGCGTATCCAGAGCATTTTGCAGAATGAAAATGCCGTTGACCAGGCTGATGGTTCGGCTTTGGGGATAGGTTTTGAACAGGCGGACTCCCTCTTTCAGGGCTTCTGGATAGAGGTCCGGGATGCGGGTCATGGTGTAGAACCCGAGGCGTTCGAACAGTGGCCGTTTATAGTCGGGCAGGCTTTCGCAGTTGAGGGCACCATGGTAATGTTTGAGGGCTCGTTCGTAGTCCGGCAGTTTGTATTCGGAGCTCCAGAGCCAGGCCAGTTCTTGTTGCAGTCTCCAGTTGTCAGGGTTCTGGCGGATCCCTTCTTCGAGCAGGGCTGCGCCCTTGTCGATGTATTGTTTGTGGAGTGCGCTGCGGCGGAAGGAGCTGAGTGATTCTTTTTCTTGGTAATCGATGGCGGCGTTGGTGTGGAGGTGCCAGGCTCCGGTTTTCCAGTAGGAGGTGGTTCCTGGTTGGAGGGTGGTGATGATTCCGTAACTTTGCTCCAGCTTGATCCAGTCCCGGTTCTCAAAATCGTTGTAAGCCCGGAGGTTCCAGACGGCTGCCACCAGTGAACGAAGCCCACCGAGGGCGACCGCCGCACTGGTTTGGCCGAGCTGCAGGCTGGTGTCGCCCTTGAGAGGCGGTTGCAGCAGGCGTTCCTCGACCATGTCGCTGTGAAGCTTGTCTTCGAAGCTGAGTTTAGCCGCTCCGAAGGCCAGCAAGACGGCCAGAATGACAAGAGATTGGAGGAATGGGCGCATAGCGGAATGGCTGGATTAGAATTCCTTTTTGCGGAAGGTGAACCAGGAAAGCACGCTGTAGATGCCGGTGTAGAAGCAAGTCAGGACGAGCAGTCGAATGAAGATACTCGAGGTGACGGTTTTTCCTTCGATGGCGGCGTCGATGATGTTGTAGAGCTGGAAGTCCGGGAAGATCAGGGAAATGCCTTGGGACACCCATTTCATTTGGATGGAAACCGCCCCGTCTTGCTGGTGTAGCCAGTAATCCCGGGCGTCCGCAGTGAAGTGACCAATAAAGTAGATCACCACGGCGATGATGATGGTGAACAGCGTGGAGCTGGAGAAGGTGGATATCAACAGGGCGATGGCGGCCATGATCGCGGCTTTAAAAAAGACGGCCCCAATACCAGCCTGCAGACTCCAGGTCAGTCCTTGCTGGCTGATTTCCTGTTTCCTGAGATCCAGAGCTTCCTGCGGCCAGCCTTGGGTGGCACCCCGCGCCATTTCTTCCTCGATTAATCCGGAGGTTCGGAGGTGAAGGATGATGGAGAGTAAACCATCCATCAGCAGCAGGGTGACGGCGACCAACGCGAGCACTCCGGCCAGTTTTCCGAGCAGGTAGTCGAGCCGGGGGACCGGTTTGCAGAGGATGGTGTAGAGTGTGCGGTCTTCGAGGTCCTTGGGGATGAGCAGGGCGGTGGAGGCGATGGCAAAAATCATCGAGAACATGGCCATGGATCCCATGGCGGTGCTTTTAAGGATAATGAGTTCCTGCTCGGCGGTGTTTTCCGTGGTCCGGCTGTAGGGCATTTCGAACAGGCTGGCTGCGACCATCAGGACGGCAAAAACGGCGAGAAAATAGAAGACCTTCATCCTGACCAGATGAGTGAAGGTGTGGCTGGCGATGACCGCTATTCTGGCCGGGGAAAAAAACGGGTTTCTACGCATCGCTGGCTCCTTTCTCTGTTGGTTCCTTGGATGAGGTGTGGATGGATGATTGGGATTTTTCTGCTTCGTCGAGGAACAGCCGCTCCAGGGTGGTTCGGGGCTTGCCGATGTTCAGCAATTGCGCCGATCCTTGTTGTTCGATCATGCCGCGGATACGTTCCAAGGTCTCGGCATCGGCATTTTGGATCAGGATCTCGGTTTGATTTTCGATGGCGATCAGGTCGTTGAGTTTGCCTTCCTTGACGAGTTTGCCGTGGAAGATGATGCCTACCTGGTCGCAGACCTCCTGGACTTGCTCGAGCAGGTGGGAGCAGAGAAAGATGGTGACCCCTTGTTGTTTGAGGTCGACGATCAGGTCACGGATCATTCGGGAACCTATCGGATCGACTCCGGCGGTGGGTTCATCGAGAATGACGAGTCTGGGCTTGTGAATCAGCGCTTGGGCCAGACCGATGCGTTGGAGCATCCCTTTTGAATAGCCCCCGATGCGGCGGTGCCGGGCATCCTCGAGGGACACCATTTCGAGCATTTCATCGACCCGCTGGTGGAGTTGTTTGCCCCTCAGCCCGCAGAGTTTGGCATAGAACCGGAGAGTTTCCTCACCATTGAGGTGTTTGTAAAAGTAGGGGTTTTCGGGGAGAAAGCCGATGTCCTGACGGGAGTCGGTCTTGAGCGAATTTTTTCCAAAGACGAAGCAGGATCCGGCTGTCGGGGTCAGCAGTCCCAGCAGGGCTTTCATGGTGGTGGATTTTCCCGAGCCGTTTGGGCCGATCAGCCCGTAGACTTCTCCAGGCATGATATTCAGGGAGACGTCATTGACCGCCCGTACCTTTGATTTCCGAAAAGGAGAGGGGAACTCCTTGACGAGGTGATTGATTTGAACCGCTGGTGTTTCTTCCATGGTGAGACGTGTGGGCAGCATAACTGGCTGGCCTTCGGGTGCAATGGATTTTTCGTATCATGATTCAGCGGAGGGTGCCGTGATCGGCCCCTTGGCGTTCTTCTTTTCAGATTGGGGTTGCCTGCCGCCTGCTTGCTGTTTATTTCGGGGGCACTCCCGCTCATAGCATGGGCAGGAAATCACAACCATCACGATTCTATGACCACTAGACATTCCTTCGCCCGAGCTCTTACCGCAGCCACTTTGATGGCTTCCCCACTTTGTTTCGCAGGTGATGCGGCACCGGAAATGAAAGCAGAAGCTTCGGCTGATAGCTCGCTGATCCAGTGGCAGGACTTCAGTTTGAGCTACCTGTATGGTGATAACTTCAAGGTGGACCCGGAAGAGCAGCACACGCTGACCTTCGAGTATGTCGCCGGTCTGAGCTTCGGTGATGTGTTCACTTTTCTTGATTTAACCTACTTCCCGGGTAGTGACGAGTCGGATGGCTTGTATGGTGAGGTCACTCCCCGTTTTAGTTACAACAAGATTTTTGGTGATGACCTGTCGGTCGGTCCTGTGAGTGACTTTCTGCTGGCGACTTCGCTGGAATACGGATCAGGCCCGGTGGAAACGTTCCTTGCTGGTCCGGCGATTGATCTGGACATCCCCGGTTTTGATTTCTTCCAGCTCAACTTGTTTTACCGCGCCGGATTGAATAGCGACAATATTTCCGACGGATGGCAACTCACTCCGACCTGGTCGGTGACGGTTCCGGTGGGAAGTTCCGAGATCGTGTTCGACGGCTTCATCGATTGGGTGTTTGCCACGGATGATTCCAACTATGAGCAAAACCTGCACTTCAACCCGCAGCTGAAGTATAATTTGGGTAAAGCCATCATGGGAGAAGATGCCAAGTTGTTTGTCGGGGTCGAGTACAGTTACTGGTCGAACAAATACGGCATCAAGGACTCCAGTGATTTTCGCACAGATGACAGCGTGGTGAGTTTTCTGCTCAAATACCACTTCTAACCTCATTGGTATAATACCACTCCGTAAAACAGACGAGACGATTGATCATTGTTGAGGTATTTGGAAGAGCACTGCGTGATCCATGAGAGTTCCGGATGAATGACTCCTTTGGCTTTGTTTCTCCTTAGTCATGGTGCCCGCACCATTCCTTCGTCGCGCCTTACCAAAGAACTCATTCATCTCGGCTATCGTCCCGTCTGTTTACTACTTGGTATAAGCTGCGGTCCCGACGGCGGATTGAGGCCTCCGCCCTAACGGTGGCCATCTGATCCATGTGTGTTCTTGTTAAATCGACTCGATCATGGTGAGCGCCTCTTTGAGTTTGTCGGCAGGGCTGGCTGAACTGAGGCGCGGGTGTCGTTTGTGAGCAAGAAATATATATTCGCCGTTGCGGGTGAGCATCAGCCGTTGTTCTCGGATTTCGACCGTTGAGATGCTGGCTCGGTTGGCTGCCAGTTTGACTGCAGTGGCGGTGAGCAACTGTTGCACGGGGGCGGGCAGTGGTCCGAAGCGATCTCGCCAACGTGTGCGCAGTGCTTTGAGCTCTTTGTTGGAAACAAGTTCGGCCAACTCGCGGTAGGCGGATATTCTGAGTCGGGCTTCCGGCATGTAGTCGGCCGGGATGTAGGCTCCGAGGTTGGTGTCAGGGGCCAGTCCGGAGGCTTCGGATTCGTTAAAGACAAGGAAGTCGGCGCGCAGGGTGACGTCGACCCGTTGTTGGGTTTTGCCTCCTTTTAATCGGTCGATGGATTGCCTGAGTAGCTGGCAGTAAAGATCGAACCCGACGGCGGCGATGTGGCCGGATTGTTTGGTTCCGAGCAGGTTGCCTGCTCCCCGGATTTCGAGGTCGCGCATGGCGATATTGAAGCCCGAGCCAAGAGCCGTGTATTGTTTGATCGCGTTGATTCGTTTGCGGGCATCGCCATGGATGAGGTCGCGGGGAAGCAGGAGGATCGCATAGGCTTGACCTCCGGCACGACCGACCCGGCCCCGGAGCTGATAGAGATCGGCCAGGCCAAAGCGGTCGGCCCGGTCGATGATGATGGTGTTGGCATTCGGGATGTCGATGCCGCTTTCGATGATGGTGGTGGCGAGCAGGATGTCGGCCTTGCCTTCGACAAAGGTGCGCATAACGACTTCGAGTTCGTCTTTTTCCATTTGTCCGTGGCCGACAACGATGGAGGCTTCGGGGACGAGGTCGCGCAATTTTTTACGGACGAGATCGATGTCTTTCACCCGGTTATGGAGGAAGAAGATCTGGCCTCCGCGTTTGATTTCCCGTTGGATGGCATCGCGGATGATGCGTTCATCATAGCCGTGGATCGAGGTGTGGATGGGGACCTTACCCGGGATCGGGGTGTCGATGGTGGACATGTCTCTGGCACCCATCAACGAGAGGTAGAGGGTGCGGGGGATGGGAGTAGCGGACAGGGTCAGCACATCAATGTTGCGGAACAGCTCCTTGAAGCGCTCCTTGTGTTTGACGCCGAAGCGTTGTTCTTCATCGACGATGGCGACGCCGAGGTCTTTGTAGATAACATCTTGGGATATCAGACGGTGGGTGCCGATGACGATATCGACGGATCCGTCGGCCAGCCCCTTGAGGGTGGATTTTACTTCGCTGGCTTTACGAAAGCGGTTGAGGAGTTCGATACGCAGCGGGTAGTCGCTCATCCGTTCTCTGAAGGTGCGCCAGTGTTGTTCGGCGAGAACGGTGGTCGGACAGAGTAAGGCTGCCTGTTTTCCTCCGGTGACAGCCTTGAAGGCCGCCCTGATGGCTACCTCCGTTTTGCCGAATCCGACATCGCCACAGATCAACCGGTCCATGGGCTTGGAGGCTTCCATGTCAGCTTTCGTATCCTCGATCGCCTCACTTTGCCCGGAGGTGATGTTGTGGTGGAAGGAATTTTCAAACTCAAACATCCAGCGACTGTCGGCAGGGTGTTGGTAGCCAGGTGCGGTGTTTCTTTCGGCCTGCATCTGGAGCAGTTTGGCCGCGTAATCGAGGATTGATTTTTCGGCGGAGGTTCTGGCTTTGCTCCAGCTGCCGGTTCCCAGTCGGCTGAGGGATGGCTCCCGGCCACCGAGGCCAACGTATTTCGACAGCAGGTGGGAGTGGTCAAGTGGCACGCTGAGGGTGGCTCCATCCCGGTATTCGATATGGATTTCCTCGTGCCCTTCCTCATCGTGCTCGATGCCCTCGAATCTTCCGATACCATACTCGGCGTGGACCACGAGGTCGCCTTCCTGGATGTCTTCGAGTGCTGTTTGAGCCCGGGCTCGGGTCTGGTGGTCAATACGGGTGTTGCGGCGTCTGGTTTGTGGCGTTTGGTAGCGGCCAAAGAGTTCGGCGGACGAGAGGAAAGCCAGACGGGCGGCCGGAACCGTAAACCCTTGAACCAGCTCTCCGGATAAGGGGGTGACGACGCCTTGTTGAAAAAAATCGGAATCGACGAGTTCTTCGAAGCGCTCTCTTTCCCCACGGTTGGAGAAGGTCAAAAAGATCGAGTAGTTGTCTTGTTTCCATTCGGCAATTTGTTGGAAAAATCGGTGACGTCTGGCTTCGTTGAGGATGAAATCCCCGGCATCAAAAGAGCCTAGTGGACTGCCTAGGCAGGCAGTCGTCGCCCCCGCTGGGGCTTCGTCAGCTTCCTCTTCACGTAGCGAAGCGTGGGCCTTTTCAGTTGGGGTTCCTCCCGCTGCTAACAATCGGTCGTTAGCTTCGAGATAGTCCTGAAGGGGGATGGAAGGTTCGGTGTCGGCCAGGGAGATCTCACTTTGCTTGATTTTGCGCGTCGTGATTTGGGAGTCGATATCAAACTCACGCAGGGAATCGATTTCGGTATCAAAGAGTTCGATGCGAAGGGGGCAGGGGGCGTGCCAAGAGAAGAGGTCGATGATGCCACCACGTCTCGCCCATTGTCCGTGGGCATGTACCTGGGTGACCTCTTCGTAGCTGCCTTGGGCGGACAGGCGTTGTAGGAATGCTTCGAGGTCGATCTCGTCACCAATCCGGAGGTTGAAGGCTGAGGAGCGGAGGCTGTCAGCAGAAGGAACTTTATCGCTGAGTGAGTCCGGGCTGAGGATCAGGACCTGAGGTTTGTTCCCTTGCGGAGGGCTACTCAAGATATTGAGGATGGCCAGTCGATCTGCGAGGGTCTCGGGGGCTGCATGGATCTCTGAATCACTTGACTCTGGAAGGCTGGGGAGGAGCAGAGGGTGAATGTTCCAGAGGTCCAGCTCTGCCGCAATGCGGTCACGGGTGCGTGGGTTTGGATGGGTGATCCACAGCCTGGCATCGGGAGCGTGTTGTTTGAGTGCCTGAGCTGTTAGTGCCGTGATGAATGAGATTGCTGCCGAGTGGACCTCGTCGAAGTGAGCGTGGCTCGTTCCATCCAGCAGTCTTTCCAGCTGCAGCCTGAAGGATTTGCTGCTGAGGGTGTTTTTTATCCCCGGGCCGGGTGATGGAGGTTCATGTGCCACTGGGTGTTAGGGGGGCAAGTGGTGGGCGCTTGCCCGGGGAGGATTAAAATTTCCCTGACCACTGTAGGTAGAGTGTGTTGAAGTTACTTCCTCCGGAGACATTGCCAAAGGTGGGAGATGCTTCAAAAATGCCGGAGCGGTGATGAATACCGTAACCTAACCAGAGGTCCTCGATTTTATTTGCCCCAAAGACATCCCCTAGGTTGAGGTCGATGGTAAAGTCGAGGTAGTTGAGTAAGCGACTGGGGTCGTAACCTTTGTCGATCAGGCTGTTTTCTTCATAGTAGGTGTAGGAGTCGATATAGGAGACTCCCTCGGCAACGCCGAGGCGGACTCTCCATGGCGTCGGCACGGTGTAATACACTTTCAGCCCCATGACATACTCAGTGGCACTGCCTTGGACGTCGGACGACCAGTGGTGGATGAGTCCGGTCGTGAGATAGACCTCCAGGGGGAGGCCGAACAAGGTGTCTGAGAGTGGGTGGCCGTAGAAAATGGAAGTCATGTTGACGTCGGCTCCTTTGTCGGTGCGGATATCGCCTTCCAGGATTTGGGCTAGGGATGAATCGGTTCCCCATCCTTGGGCTACGCGGAAGTAAGGTTTGGCATTGAGGCTGCGTGCAGGTGATTTTGCGGAGTGGGGGTAGGGGGCTTCGTAAAACCCGAGACCGATCATGCCGGCGTATTCCATGGAATCTTCCACAAGGTCGCTGTCGGTTGTGTTTCCATCGAGCCAGCGGGCTTCGACGGATCCTTCAGCATAGAGGTTGCGCCAAATGTGATAGCGCGATTTTACACCGACTTTGACGTCGAACCCGGCATCGACATCATCCAGTCCGAGACCGTAGTAACGCGAGTTGAAGTTGGATGTTTTGAGTCGGGCCTCAACAAAGGGGTGGAACCACCAGCGGTCGTGGTAGTGGTCGGCTTCCCAGCGTGCCGCGCCATGGACCCGGCCATCGAAATCGGTGAGGATTTCGGCTGCAATGCGTGAGGACTCGTTGAGTCTCCAAGAGGCTCTCAATCCGGCATCGAAGGTGTCGTGGTCGAGGCTGTCTTCGTAGATTTCGGGGTAATCAAAAAAGCGGTATCTCAGAAAGGTGTCGATTTCAATCTGCTCGTTGTTCCAGAGGTGGGCACCACCTTCGACTCCGCGGAGGAAAAAGCGCTCGCCTTCGTAATAGAACAAGGGCACGACTCCGTCGACATTCTGGCTGCCAGCCTTGAAGGGGGTGTGGGCGTAGCGGTAGGACATTTGGACGCCCCATTTCGGAGGTTGAGGGACTTCCGGTGTTAGCTGAAGGGGGATGTCCGACGCGACGCTGGATTTCTCCGAAGCCTTGGCTGATGTTGCTTCCCCCGCAGTGCCGGGTAAGACGAGTAAGGTGCCGGCGAAGCACCCTAGGGCTGTTATTTTTGAAAGCATGGTGATGGTGGTAGGTGGTTGGGATAAGCTTGTCAAAGGACGATTTAAATTAGCTTTGTGATAGATAGTGGTGCGCCGATTTTGCAGCGTAGCGGCCGGTGGCAAAACACGCCTGCAGGAGATAGCCTCCGGTGGGGGCTTCCCAGTCGATCATTTCACCGGCCACAAAGACTCCTGGTAGCTTGGTGAGCATCAGCTGCTGGTCGAGTGCCTGCCAGCTGATGCCTCCAGCTGAGGAGATGGCTTCCTCAATCGGGCGGGGCCGCAGGAGGGGGATATGGCAGTGTTTAACCTCTCTGGCGAGTTGTTCCACGGATTGCCACGGTCCGCGGTCCGGTAGATGTTTGAGTAATGCACAGCTCGCAGGGTCGAGTTTCCAGCGGCGTTTGGCTTCGCGAACGAAGTTGCGTTTCACCTTTCCCATGCGGGTGGTGAGTTGTTCGATACTGGAGTCCGGTTTGAAGTCGATGACGAGTGCTGGTCGGGGGTGTTGGCGTAGCGCCGGGCCCAATCGGTAGATCGGCCCGCCTTCGAGTCCGTAGTGAGTGAGGACGAGTTCGCCTCTGTATCCTTGCTGAGTTGGTGTTGTGTTTGGTGGTGATTCAGCAGCGACCATCAGGTTTTTTATCGGGAGTCCGGCGGCTTCATCGATGAGCTCATCAGGCCAGGCGGCTTCCCAGCCGCAGTTTGCCGCTTCGAGCGGGGTGATGGTAATGCCCGCTTTTTCAAGCATGTGGGTCCACGCACCATCTGAGCCTGTGCGTGGCCAGGATGCCCCTCCCAGAGCGAGGATGATGGCGTCGTGGTTGCAGCTCACTTCACCCTTTGGGGTGCTGAAGCTGAGGGTGAGATCCGGTTGGACGCCGGTCCAGCGGTGGCGGGGGTGGATGCTGACTCCGAGGCTGCGCAGGCGTTGGATCCAGCGGCGCAACAGCGGGGCGGCTTTCATACCGAGCCGGTCAGGGCCGGGGAAGACTTTACCGCTGCTGGCAGCAAAGGTGTCAAGCCCCAGTCCTTGAACCCAGGACCTGAGATCCGAGTTGTCGAACTGATTGAGGATCTGTGCCCATTGCTCTGACGGAAGATGGGTTCCGGAGTAGTGCTCGAGAAAGTCGGGGAAAGGCGTGTTATTGGTGATGTTGAGTCCGCTTTTTCCGGCTACCAGAAATTTGCGTCCCAGTGAGGGCATGGCATCATAGAGTGCCACGCGAGCTCCCAGCATGGCTGCGGATTCCGCGGCCATGAGACCCGCTGGTCCACCACCGACGATACCGATGGTTTTCATGCTGGTTAGGACGATGCTTTGAGGTAAGGGGTGACCAGGCTGATTGCGTGGTCAGCGGTGAGTCCGTGTTGGATCCTCAGTTGTTCTTCTTTTCCGTGGTCGATGAATTCGTCGGGCCAGCCGATGCGTTTGACCGGGGTGGCGACATCGTGGTTGCTGAGGAGTTCGATCACGCTGGTTCCGAAACCGTTATTGAGCACGTGGTCTTCCATGGTGAGGACAACCTTGCATTTTCGGGCGTATTCGAGAATGAGTTCAGCATCCAAAGGCTTGATGAAGCGTGGATTGATGAGTGCGACCGAGTGGCCGAGCGCTTCAAGTTTTTCTACGGTTTCAAGAGCGGTTGCGTACATGTGGCCCAGGCTGATGATGGCAATGTCCTGACCGTCTTGCAGGACTTCACCTTTGCCGATTGCGAGTTGTTGAGGCTCGGCTTTGGGGGTGGTCCCTATACCGGCACCACGTGGGTAGCGGATGGCTGACGGGGAGTCATCGTGTAAGGCCATGGTCCAGAGCATGTCGATGAATTCGTCTTCATCTTTTGGTTGCATGTGGATCAGGTTCGGGACGCCGCGTAGATACGCGATATCAAAGATACCGTGGTGAGTCGGGCCGTCATCTCCGCTGAGTCCTCCACGGTCCATGCAGAGGCGGACCGGCAGGTTTTGCAGAGCCATGTCGTGCATGATCATGTCAATCGCCCGTTGCATGAAGGTGGAATAGATGGCGAGGAAGGGGCGGAGCCCGTGAGTGGCGTGACCGCAGGCAAAGAGGGCGGCGTGCTCCTCGGCGATGCCAACATCAAAGTAGCGATCCGGGATTTCCTCTTTGAAAATTTCGAGTTTGGTGCCGCCCGGCATGGCGGCGGTGATGGCGGTGATTTTCGGGTCTTTTTTAGCGAAGTCCGTGATGGCTCGGCCGAAGAGTTCTGAGTAGGTCGGAGTGGCTGCTGCTGCGGTGGAGCCGTCTTCGACTTTATAGGTGCCGAGGCCGTGAAATTTGCCGGGGTTGGAGGTGGCAGGTTTGTACCCTCGACCTTTTTCGGTGATGATGTGGAGGATGACGGGCTCGTCCTGCGTTTTGAGGTGTTCAAAGGTCCGGATCAGCAGTCCGAGGTCGTGGCCGTCGATCGGGCCGTAATAGCGGAGGCCGAACTTTTCGAACAGGACGTTGGGGAAGATCAGGTTCTTCGTATTGCGTTCCACCTTGTGGGCAAATTTGCGAACGCTTTCACCCCCGACTTTCCCCACAAACTCGGAGGCCTTGTGACGGATGGATGAAAAAGTCGGGTGGGTTTGCAGGGCGTTGAAATACTTAGCGAGGGCACCAACATTGCGATCAATCGACCATTCGTTGTCGTTGAGGACCACAATCAGTTTGTCGGTGGCTTCGGAGACGTTGTTCATCGCCTCAAGAGTGGGACCACAGGTGAAGGCCGCATCGCCAGCAACCGCGACGACATGGTTGTCATCGCCCTTGAGGTCTCGGGCCGAGGCCATTCCCAAGGCCGCGGAGAGGGCGGTTCCTGCGTGGCCGGCTCCGTAACAATCGTGTTCGGATTCGGTTCGGAGTAAAAAGCCGTTGAGTCCTCCCGGGGTCCGGATGGTGTGGATGGTGTCTGCCCGACCGGTGAGCATTTTATGCACATACCCTTGGTGAGAGACGTCGAAAAGGAACTTGTCTTCCGGAGTGTCGAACACCCGGTGCAGGGCCACGGTCAATTCGACGACTCCGAGGTTCGGCCCGAGGTGTCCTCCGGTTTGGGACAGGGCGTGGATCAAGGTGTGGCGGATTTCCTCGCAGAGGTCCGTGAGCTTCTCTTCTGGGAGTGCCTTGACATCTCCGGGTCCCTTGATTTGGGAGAGGAGTTCGGGGAGCTCAAAAGAGCCTGATTTCGTCGTCATCGTTGAAAGATTCGGCTGGAGTGGCCTTCGGGTTGGTTTCTTCGGCTGGATCGTTGTCCGAGGATGGTTTGAGAGTGAGGAGTTCGAGCCGTTTCCGGGCATCGTCGAGCACTTTTTCGCAGTGGGTGATGAGGGTGGCTCCCCGTTCGTAGTGGCTGATGAGTTGTTCCAGTGGCAGTTGCCCGGATTCCATGGTTTCGACCATGGTTTCCAACTCGTCGAGCGCTTGCTCGAAGCTGGGGTCTTTCTTTTTTTTGCTCGGAGGCATGGTTGGTGTGAGTATTGGTTAGTCTTCCGCTGCGACAACCGGGCGGTTGGAGTAATACATGATATAGCCGTAGCTGAACAGCGGTTGCTTGTATTCGTAACGCTGGGCGAGGGGCTTAAACTTCGGATTGATATCGATGAAGTTCAGGTTCTGGTTAGATCCGATGCGGGCGAAGGCATTGTAGACCAAGGGGTAGAGGTCACCATAGGCCCGACCCGGGGCTCCGGAACTCAGGATTCTGTCGGCGTTAAAGGAGTAAGGTGAGATCACGATGCCCTGGACGGGGGTCTGTTGATCAGATGCCATTTCTTCGATGGCTTCGATTTGGTCCAAGTTTTTGGGCAGCCAGACCGACATCCGGTCGGCGTACCAGGCAACCGCCCACGGGGTGTCACTGATGATGATATCCTGGGTGGTGGTATTGTCTGCGAGTGTCCGGTTGAAGGCGCTGGGGAAATATGGCGGGTAGTGGGGGAATCCGCCAAAGCCTTCGGCTCGGAGACCATTTTTGAGGTCCTTGGGCAAGTTGAGCAGCATGGGGCCGGCGCTGATGGCGACGATGAGCACGAGGTGGGCGTAGCGCAGCATGTGCATCGACGGTGGGATGTTGAGACGGCCCCAGAGGATGGAGACCATGGCCAGTCCGTAGGCTGTCATCAGCGGAGCGAAGAGGATATGGATCTGGTTGGGGTCCATGGACCCGCGGCGGATGCCATAAATGGACATGCCGATGCCGGCAAAGACCCACATCAGAAGAATCAACCAGCGGAAGGCTGCCAGGCTGTCCCGCTTGAACGGGTGCAGCAAAGCGAGGAAAAACAAGGGGGCTACCAGGATGGCTCCGAAGTTCTGATGGAGATCGGAGATCTGCAGCAGGGTGGAGCGCATGATGTTCATCAGGAGCCCTTGCAGGGCCAAATCCTCACCCGCGGGTGAGAGGTTGCGCATGATGGAGTCTTCTCCGCCACCGAGGCCGTTGTGGATGGCATAATAGGCGGTGCCGAACGGACTGCCGGTCGGGCCGACATAGAGGAAGTAAATCACAGGGATGACAAAAAGGGCGAGCAGGACGGAGAGTCCGGCGGCGATGATGCCCTTGGGTTTGAAATAGACGGCAGCAAAGATGACGAAGCCGATGTAGATCCAGACGGCAAGCCAGTGGGTGAGCACGAGCAGGCACATAAACACACCGGAAATCATTACAGGGGCGAGAGCTGATTTGTTTTCTTCCCGGTTTTCCACACCTCTCCAGAGGAAGAACATGGCGCAGGAAAAGAGCATGAGCATGAGCATTTGCGGGAGCCCGGACTGGGAGAGTTTCCACATTAACTCACAAAAGAGCATCAGGATCGCGGTGGTGGACGCAATGGTGGTGTCGAAAATCCGCGAAATGAGCAGGTAGTTCACCCCGATGGCGATGAGGAAGAAAATGGTGCAGGTGGCGGCAATTACGCGGTCGAGCTGGTAGATATTGGTGTCGCTGGGCATCCGCCAGCGTTGCTTGTCTCCGGCGTCGGTCATTTTAAGCACGGCGGCGTTCACGCAGGGGTTGAGTGGGGCGTGGTAGGTGTCCGGGAGGTTTTCGAGGTTGGGTTGCTCGCCATTGGCCTCTTTCATTTGTGAGATGGCAACCGGCCGGATGACCTTGGTTGAGTAGCCTTGTCCGCGTGCGATTTCACGTCCGATCTGGGCTTGTTCCATCCCCCGGGGAGCGGAGAGTCCTTTGAAGGTGATGAAAATCGAGGAAATGGCGAGTCCGGCAAGAATGACGAAAAAGAGGGCTCGGCGAATGAGTTTTGCTGGGTCGTAGGCAGGAGTGTTGGGTGTAGCCATGGAGTGATGTTGGGTAAGGGAGAAAAGAGGAGAAAAGGTCAGGCGTAATTTGAGAAGATGAAAAAGGGGCGGGAAAGCTGGGATTCTGCGGGATCAGGTAAGTTCTTTGAGTTTGCGTTGCAGGGTGCGGCGACTGATTCCCAGCAGGCGGGCGGCATCCGTCCGGTTGTCTCCGGTGTGTGCCAGTGCTCGGCGAATGGTGCGTATTTCGAGCGCATGCAAATTGAATTCTTCGTCGGAATCAAGCTGCATTTCGTTCTTTTCAGATATTTGCGTGACCGTTGGGCTGGTTTCGCGGCTGTCAGCTTCCAGTTCGGAGCTCAGAAAATATGGCAGATGACGGGGCTCGATCACAGGATCATTGCTCATGACGACGCCGTGTTCGATGGCTGTTCGTAGTTCGCGGACGTTCCCTGGCCAAGGGTAGGACCGCAGCATCCTCAGGGCATCGTCGGAGAGCGGCTTGAGCTCTTTGTTGTTTTCAAGAGAGAATTCGCGGAGAAATGCTTGGGCGAGCAGGATGATATCGTCTTGCCTTTCCCTCAGTGTTGGCATGAGCACCCGCACGACATTGAGTCGGAAAAAGAGGTCCTCGCGGAATTCTCCTTTGCTGGCGAGTTTGCGGAGGTCTTTGTTGGTAGCGGTGATGATCCGGACATCCACCGGGATGCTTTGGTTGGATCCGACCCGTTCAATGGTTCGTTCGCTCAAGGCTCGTAGGAGTTTGACCTGGGTCGAGGCGTCGATTTCTCCGATTTCATCCAGAAACAGGCTTCCGCCATTGGCTTGTTCGAAGCGACCGATGCGGCGTTGGCTTGCCCCGGTGAAGGCTCCTTTTTCGTGGCCGAAGAGCTCGCTTTCCAAGAGTTGGGGGGAGAGGGCTGCGCAGTTGACGACCAGCATTTTGTCCGCCGGGCGGCCACTGAGTTGGTGGATGGCGTGGGCGACGAGCTCCTTGCCGGTGCCACTTTCTCCTTCGATCAATACGGTCGCCCGGGTGGGCGCCACTTGTGTGACGAGGTCGCAGACCTGTTGCATGGCAGGTGACTGGCCAATCAGGTTTTCCAGCCCGCGTTTGCTGTCGCGGTTTTTTTTCCGGAGTTGTTGGTTTTCTTGCTCGAGCCGGGTGTTGCTTTTTTCCAGGCTGCGTGACCGGAGTGCTCTTTTGAGTAAGAGCTCCACTTCGTCGAGGTTGAGGGGTTTGGTGACGAAATTCCAAGCTCCGCGACGCATGGCTTCGACCGCGGTGTCGACCGAGCCGTAGGCGGTCATCATGATCGCTACAGGAGGGCGGGGCAGGGTGAGTGCCTGGTCGAGTAGGTCCATGCCATTGTCACCTGCGAGGCGGAGGTCGGTAAGCAGTAGGTCAATGGGGTCGGATTTAAGCAGGGTCATCGCTTCCTGGATGTCAGCGGCGACATAGCAATCAAAGCTATCCTCCAAGGCCATGCGCAAGCCGTCGCGCGTGGATTTTTCATCGTCAACAATGAGTAAGGTGGCGTCGGTCATGGTGTCGGGGTGATTTCGATGATCGAGGAATGGTGGTCTTCCAGAAGTCTGATGTTTTTGTTTTGGCGTGGGAAGAAGAGGGTTACCGTGGTTCCTTCCCCTTCCAGGCTTTCGATTTCAAATTCGCCGCCGTGTTCGCGAAGGATCCTCCGGACGATGAGCAGCCCGAGGCCACTGCCGGTTTTTTTTGTGCTGTGGAAGGGTTCGAAAAGGGAGCCCATCACTTCGGGAGGGATGCCTGATCCGTGGTCGCGGATGGTGAGTGTGACGTCGTAGTCACTGACTGCGGTGGTGATTTCGATTAGCCCTCCACTGGCTGGTAGCGCTTGGAAGGCATTTTTCAGAAGATTGTAGAGTGCTTGTTTGATTTGGTCTCCATCGAGGTTGAGACGTGGTGGGTTTTCGGCAAGATGGAGGGAGATTTGCACATTGCGCTCTTCCAATTCCGGTTCTAACACGCTGAGCGTGTCCCTGAGCAGATCGTGAAGTGGGAGAAGCTTGTAATCGTTTTTACCTGCTTGGCTTGGGCGGATGGCCTGAAGGAATTGTTTGAGGATGGTGTCGAGTCTTCGGATCTCTCCTTGGGCTGTATGCAGGTGATCGGATAGAGATGCTTGTTGGTCGGCGGGCAGTTTTTTGATTTTGCGGTCGAGTAGCTGCAGATGGATGTCGAGAGAGTTCAGCGGGTTGCCGATTTCATGGGCGACGCCGGCTGCCAGCAGTGTCAGGGCGTTGAGTTTCTCGCTTTCGACGAGTTCTTCTTCCTGAGCCCGCGTCCGGGTGATGTCGCGGACGATCAAGGCGTATCCGAGCAGGTGGTCGTCATTTTCGAATTCGCCGCGGATCGGGGAGAGGTAGAAGTTGAGTAGCCGTTTTTCGGGGTAGAAGATTTCCATGTCCCGGCTGACGATGCGGTCGGGGTCGGCGAGTTGTTTCCAGTCCAGTCCGCGGACGGTTTGGGAGAGTGGGTTGCCAATGCAGCGATTGGGGTCGATGCCGAAAATGCGCGAGGCCGCGAGGTTGACGAAGGTGATCTGGCTGTCGGGGTCGAGGATGAGGACTCCCTCCTTGAGGGCTTCAAAGACGCTTTCGAGGAAGCCTTTTTCCCGGACGAGTCGCATGACCAGGTTTTGGACTTCGCCGGGTTCCACCTGGTCGATGCGGGCGATGAGTTTGTCGAGGAAGCCTGGTTTCATGGTTCAATGTTAGCTGCCGAGGGCGGTCGTGAAGCTTGGGTGGGAAAGATTGCTTGGGTTGACGGGGTTATTTGCTAAGTTAGGTGCCTTATGACGGAAGCGATGATTGTACTGTGTGGGTTTCCTAACGAGGACGAGGCGCGACATATTGGCACACATCTGGTTGAAAGGCAATACGCGGCATGTGTTAATCTTTTACCTGGGGTTGAGTCGATTTACCGGTGGCAGGGCAAGTTGTGTCGGGAGCGCGAAATCATGGCGGTGATGAAGACCACGCGGGCCGGCTTTGCGGCATTGAGTCGTGAGTTGGTGGCGATGCATAGTTATGATGAACCGGAAGTGCTTGCTTTACCTGTCGCGGATGGTTCGCCGGGGTATCTGCAGTGGTTGATTGACGGGGTCCGAGGTTAGGCTCTTTGGGGACTCTGTTTGCCGAGTGCGTGTATTCCTTGCTTTTTTGTGGCTCTTTTACAGCTTTTTATTGCATGGAAAGCAAATTGGGGTAAAGAATACTCCCCCCAAGTTCCGGCTTGCCAGGCTCCGAAGAGATTCGGGGCCGTTGGTGTGTCCGGCTTTTTGCATGTAAGGGTTTCTGTCTTAGCTGTTGGCGAATGACGGGGCCGGCCATGTGAGTGGATAAGGTGGCTGGCATAGTGATGCGGGTTGTGGCTTTTGATGAAAAAGCTATCAAGCGGCGATCCCGATGTTGGACTTCATTTTATCCTATCCTTCCCATCCAACCATTAACCCATTCCAAGGAATGAATCCAGATAGAGCAACATTGAATTTTCTTAACGGCTTCCCCGAGGAGGCTCGCAATAGAGGCGAGTCCCTTCAGGAGGAAGGCGCCGTGACCCAGATATTCGGAAACCACTTGTTTATCCAAGGTCGAGTCGAGGATGCCTCAGGAACGCATCGAACCAGCCTGCGCTTGCAGGGGAACCGATGGTTCGGTAGTTGTACCGCTGAGGATGAAATCGTCGCCGGGGCATGTATGTATGCCACGATGATGGAGCGGATGTACCGCGGAGAGGATCTCCCGGAGAACCCGAACGAGTTTGACGACACCCCGATCATTGACGTGATCGAAGAAAAACTCGGGCGCGAGTTGGATGATAAAGAAGCGGATTTTGTCAACAAGGTGGAAAAACGTTACCGGCGTTATGTGATCGAAGGAGAAATCCACGACCATGATTTGGTGCGATTGAACCCTCGTTGGGAGATTGTCAGCTATGACCCGCTTGAGTTGTGGCCGATGCCTCCGGGGGATATTTTGGAATTTTGGAACTATATTGCGTATGCCTTCTATAAGAAGCGTTTGCCATATCCTGAGTTTTTGAATGCGGTGACCGATCTTGAGTCGGTTCAGAAGAAAATGCAGGAGTGGGAGCGGGAGCGCGAAGTTTCCGAGTGGTATGACCGGATTGAAAGTGTCAACGAGCGCCCTCCGATTGATCAGCCGCAGCATGTCGAATTCCGTTTGCTGTCGACGATTAACGAGGCCCGGGTGGAATTCCGCGAGCCGAAAGGTGAGTGGCTGCCACTACGTGAAAAGGCCGACATCGACCGCTTCGTTGTGTTGTTTGACGACTCGGCATTGCGGATGAACTCGCAAAGCCAGTTGATCTGGGAACAGTTCCTGACCTATTACAGCAAGGAGGGCGATGCTCGCTTTGACTTGGATCAGGAAGAAGCATGCCAGTTCATGAACCGGATTTTCCGGCAACCTGCTCTCAAAGGGTACGTTGTGAACTTGGATGAGCGTGATTTCAAGGTGGTGGATGATGCCTTGTGCTGGATTTGTGAGGATGACGTCTATGCTCCTGATAGCTTCGCCTTGCAGTTGGTAACGGCGAAAGGTGAGTATGTTTCTCACTCTGTCCGCTTGCTGCCAGGGCGTGAAGTCCTTTATCAATCTGACGAGACGGTCTTCCCTGGTCCTCCTCGCTGGTTGAGCGAAACCGATATCCAACCGCGCTATCATATCCCCAAGGATGTGATCGACAGCTTGGAGGGGGTTGAGTTTTTACGTAAAATCGGAGCCTCATTGCCAGAGTCCCTGCGTGCGAGGGTTACCGATTTGGACCTCTATCCACGCTTCAAGATGAAGATCGAACAAGGTCTGACGGCTGCCGAGACCGAGCACCTTGTGATCGATGTCCGCGCCCTGGAGAAAAAGGAGCGCCGGGAGGAAAAACGTATCAAGGATGAGTGGGAACTGGTATCCCAGCAGCCGGTCAAAGGCCGTCAGCTGCTTCGTTTTGCACGTGAAAAACTTTACCCCGTGCCGAATTTGCTCTCCCAAATGGGGCTGAGCTACGATGAGAAACTGGATGCGTTTAAGGCCCGGGTAACGAAGCTCTTCCCTGAGAAATTTGCCGAATGGGCCAAAGCATTGCCTGAGTCCGTCGTCGTCGAAATGGACGGCAAATTGCAGACCCTGATGGCTGACCCGGTAACGGCCGCGATCCGATTTGAGGTGGTGAACCAGGAAATTGACTGGTTTGACCTGCGGATCGTGATTGACGTTGAAGGGGTTACGTTGTCCAACGCCCAGATTCGTTCCCTGGTGGCTGCCCGTGGTGGCTACGTGCGGATGGATGACGGGGGCTGGATGCGACTTGAAATCAAGTTGGATGCTGACCAGCGTGATGCCGTGACCCGATTGGGACTGGATCCGTTCGATCTGACCGGAGAAACCCACAGGATGCACGCACTGCAGCTATCGGATCCGAAAGCTGCCGAAGTCTTCGATCCGAAGGCTTGGAAGCGAATCAAGGACCGCTCCCGCGAAATTCAAATCGAAGTCGACGCCGAAGTTCCGAAGAACCTCAACGCCACCCTGCGTCCATACCAGGTGGAAGGTTTCCGGTTCCTGGCTTATCTGGCAACCAACCGCTTTGGTGGATTGCTGGCTGATGACATGGGACTGGGTAAAACGATTCAGGCGATTACCTTCATGCTCTGGCTGCGTGAAAACTATGCTGCAGATAAAGGCAAGGGGGCAACGATCCCGCCATCTTTGGTGGTGTCTCCGAAGTCGGTGATCGATGTTTGGCAGTCGGAAGTTGAGAAATTTGCCCCGGGAACGAGAGTCAGGATCTTGCGGACACGTGACGATCTTGATTTGGATGCCTTGGGTAAGGACGTTGATTTGCTCGTTCTGAACTATGCCCAACTTCGTCTCTGCGGTGAGGAACTCAGCAAGGTGAAGTGGT
Organism: Oceaniferula marina; assembly: GCF_013391475.1. NCBI lineage: Bacteria > Pseudomonadati > Verrucomicrobiota > Verrucomicrobiia > Verrucomicrobiales > Verrucomicrobiaceae > Oceaniferula > Oceaniferula marina. Next base: position 91,483 of record NZ_JACBAZ010000007.1, read on the forward strand.
TGGCGACGATTCTGGACGAAGGCCAGCAAATCAAGAACCCGGACTCCAAAGCTGCCAAGGCCGCCCGCGATCTCAACTCGATGAACCGTCTGGTTCTGACCGGTACTCCGATTGAGAACCGTTTGATGGATATGTGGTCGCTGATGTCCTTTGCCATGCCGGGGGTTCTCGGTAGTCGGGCATACTTCAAAAAACGTTTTGATAAACGCAAGGACCCGAGTGCTCAAAGCCGATTGGCCTCTCGCTTGCGCCCATTCCTTTTGCGCCGGACCAAGCTCCAGGTGGCCAAGGATCTTCCGCCTCGGACCGAGGAAGAGGTGTTCTGCGAAATGGAAGGCGTGCAGTCCGAGCTTTACAAGGCAGAGCTCAAGCGGATTCAGAAAGCGTTGCTTGGATTCGAGTCCGACGAGGCGGTGAAGAAGAACTCCTTTGCCATTCTGCAAGGCTTGATGCGTTTGCGTCAGATTTGCTGTCACCCGGGATTGATTGATCCTAAGTTCCTCAAGGAGGAGAGTGCCAAGATGAATGCGCTGTTCTACTTGCTCGATCAGTTGCGCGAGGAGGGGCACAAGGTGCTGGTCTTCTCCCAGTTTGTGTCGATGCTCGATATCATCAAGGCCCGCCTTGAGGTGGAGAGTCGCCCCTTCCACTACCTGACGGGGCAAACCAAGGACCGGAAGGGTGAAATTGAGAGTTTCCAAACAACCAAGCAGCCCTCGGTGTTTATGCTTTCGCTGAAAGCTGGAGGCTCCGGTCTGAACCTGACTTCGGCATCTTACGTGATTTTGTATGATCCATGGTGGAACCCAGCTGTGGAAAATCAGGCAATTGACCGGACACACCGGATTGGTCAGAAAAACAAGGTGATTGCTTATCGTTTGCTGACCCGTGAAACGGTGGAAGAAAAAATCCGCGTGCTTCAGCATCAGAAAACCCAGCTGGTGACGAACGTTCTCGGTGATGAAGGTTTTGCCACAAGCCTGGAAATGGAGGATCTCGCCTTTATTCTTGGATCCGGAGGCAACTTCGAAGAAGAGGATGAAAACGCGGCATCAAGAAAAACCGCGAAAAAAGCAGCGAAAAAAGCGGCTAAAAAGGCAGCGAAAAAATCCGAGTAAACCATTCAACAAAATGGCCAGCGCTGGCGAACCCGCTTCATGAAGATGCAACCCGGTTCGTTCAGTCGCTGGCTCTTTTTTGTTTATGGCGTTGGGATGCTCGGACTGGTGGCCTTGGCCGATTTGGCGGGTGGTTTGATTCAGTGGCCACTGATCCAACGGATTCCATGGGGAGACAAGCTTGGCCATGTCCTTCTATTTGGCGGACTGGGCTTTTGTTTGAACTTATGGGTGGCAAGTGTCGAGTGTTTGCGCGGTAAGCATCTTTTGGTGACGGTGGGATTGCTGCTTGTCGTCACCCTTGAGGAGTTATCGCAGCGCTACTTGGTTCATCGGAATTTTGATTGGTATGATTTGCTTGCCAATCTACTGGGAATCCTGCTGTTTTCATGGCTCGCTTGCCGGGTGACTGCCTGGCGCCGGGAAAGCGGGGATTGAAACTTGGCCGATCGGGTGTATCACTCATGCTATGAAGAGTTTTTTTGTGGCCTTGATGGCTCTGCTTTCAGCCTTGTACTTGCTGAATCCAACAGCAGGGGTGGATTTGATTCCTGATGTGCTTCCGATTATAGGAAATATTGATGAGGCGACGGCCATGGCGGTGTTTGTCGCTTGCTTGCGCTACTTCGGATATGATTTGTCCGGGTTCCTGGGCAAACGAAAGCAGTCCGGCGGGCAGAAGCATCGCGGGCAGACCGTTGATGTGGATTAAGGGTTCCTGCATTGGGGAGATGATCTCGGTGATGCCTGCGGCGCTGACAGAACGGTCAGGATTTATCTTTTTCAAAGATCAAGGGGTGCCCAAAACCTATCGCTTCCTTCTTAAAAAATCCTGTAAATCCTCCTCAATCATGTGACCCCTGTCAGTGTCACAGGCTGTTAGCCTCTTGGGTATTCGTCCTGGGAGACGGTGGGCTCGGTTGATCTTGTCTCTAAGGGATTCGTGGTCTGATGCGTTACCAAGTTGGAACCATGAAAAAGACATCCCTTAGCCAACTCGACGAATCCTTGACCTCCGACGAACCTTGCTTGGATATTTCTTCGCTCATTGACGTCTGCTTTTTACTGCTCATCTACTTTTTAGTGACCACCACCATTCAGCCGCGGGAACAGGATCTGAAGATGGCTTTGCCACCAGTGATAGGTGATGCAAAATATCCTCAGACACCTATGATCATTGAGCTCCGGCAAGGGGGAGAGGTGGTCGTCAATCCCGGCGATGCTGCCGAGTTGTTTGATTCGGATGTCCATAACCGTAGCTTGCCCCAGTTGAAAAATCGATTGAGCCTCTTGTGTTCGCTGGGCGGCAATGATTTTCCAAGTGTGATGCTCCAGGTGCATGATGAAGTGCAGCAGCAGCGCTACATCGATGTGATCAATTGCCTTGCTGGTGCCGGAGTTCAGCACATTTCACTCCGTGATTGATTTACATTTAAAAATGAATCTCGGGTATGTCACTTCAATGTAATGACATTGAGACTTGCTTGGGGTAAAAAAAAGGTTAAGGTTGAGAAAAGGAGCTTCCATCGTGTGGAATTTTCCGTAACTTGCATTTCAACCATGAATCGTAACCTGTCCCGATCTCCGTTTTCTCGTGTTCGTTCTTGTTTGCGGCCGTCAGGTGTGGTGCCGGCATTTACCTTGATTGAGATGCTGGTGGTGATTTCGATCATCGCAGTGCTCTTGACTGTCGGAGCCTTGGGCTTGAAGAACTTGTCGAGAGGTTCAGGCGTGAGCGCCGGACTTCCTGTCGCCGAAGCGGTTTTTGCCGAGGCCAGAGCCATCGCGATTGGTAAAGGGACCAATTCCATGGTGCTGGTGCATGCCCAGAATGACAAGGATGATGAGCTGCATCGGGACCGCTATTTGCGTTATCTGGTGATTGCTTTTGAGCAGCTCGATGATTCTGGAGAGCCAAATGGAACCTGGGAGATTGCATCCAGAGGGGTGAGCCTTCCCAAGGGAGTCTATTTCATGAAGGACTTGAGCGAACAAGGGGGGATGAACTTGAGTACCACAACGCTCCGCCTGCCCGGTAAGAGTGACTCCAAGTGCTATGTCTACCAGTTTAATGCCGAGGGCATGATGAGTGACCCCGAGCCTGATGAAAATGGAACCAACGTGCCTCGCTTTGTCATAGGTTCGGCTTCGTTACCACCTGGTGCTGAAGAACCCAGATTGGTGGGTAAAAACGTGGGTGGTTTTGTGGTTTGGCGCAGCGGGCGTACGTCCTTGTTTCGTCATCCCGAGCAAATCGATTCCAGCTTGTAATTTTATGCCCTATTCCGGCACTCTTCATTTTCCGATTTAGTCCAAACTACCACTGATTGACACACTATGAATAAACCAGTTTTAACGATGTCCCGTCGCAGCAACCATCAAGGTTTCACCTTGGTTGAGACGGTGATAGCCATGGGTATCATTACGATTATGATAACGGCGTTCATGGCGGCATTTGGCCCTGCTGTTAAAGGAATTCAGAAATCGATCTCTGCCAAAGAGGCAAATCGTTTGGCTACCACGCTGGAATATGAGCTTTCGATTCTACGTTTTGAGGAAGAAAATTCGGATGGCGCCGAGTATACCACAGCCTTTGAAAAGGCCTTTGAGTGGATCGAAGAGTCAGGAACCAATGACCGCGACAGCTATATTCTGCTTTACCAATATCGTGGTGACCCGGATAAGGTGCGCGATGATGGATCGCTTGAACCACAGGCGGATAAGAGTAAACAACTTCCCGGTAGCGATTACGTTTTGCAGTCAGTCGTGCGCCGTCTGGGGGATGACAAGGTGAGTGAAGAATTGCAGCCCGGCATTGTGGAAGGTCGCGTATTTTTTGTTCGCATGACCCAGCTGGTTTTCGACAATGGAGAGCTTAAGCTGGCCGGACAGGACGGCGTTCCCGGAGGTCTTGGGCAGATTATTGATCCTACGGAACCTCGCGATACCGTCACGGATCACACCGATTACCCTGAGGCCACCATTGCGTTTCAGGCTCAGTTTTATGTCTTGAAAAGCAGCGTTTACAGCTACGTAAACGGCACCTTTGACTTGGACGATGATAATAATGATGGTCACCCCGATGCCACGGGAAAACCTGCATTTGTTCGCAATATGGCGGTCCGCCGATAAGGCCACCCTTTTACCCGCATTAGTACCTAACAAACGATTATGAGAACCAAACGACTTCAGCCTGGTTTCACCTTGATTGAGCTTCTTGTGGCGATGTCTATCACTGTGATATTGCTCGGTGTGCTTGTTTATATGACCGGCATTTCCATGGATACCTATAAGGATAAGCGAAACGAGGTACGTGCATCCCGTCAGGCCAAGGAGGCGATTGAGGCCGTGGCCAAGGATTTGGAAAGTATGGTTTCCCGGCGGGACGGCAATACTTACGAGTGGTTGTATGCTGGCAAGGAGACCAACGCTCAGATGGGGCCAGCCCAAAAAGAGATTACCAATACGAGTCATCTGATTTTCTTCACCGGGGCCACAGACCGTTATAATGGAGAAATTGGGAAAGATGGCGTCGACAAAGGTGGGGATGTCTCTGCTGTGAGTTATCGTTTGGTCTATCGCGACCAGATAGGGGATACCGACGATGAGGAGTATGCTGTATTTTCCTTATACCGCAATCTGGTGGATCCAGATGAAGCTTTTGATATTCTGGCTGTCGATGACTTGCAGGCAGAGTACTCAACGCGCTTTAAAAGTTCGGATTTACAGGCATCCAATTTTTTGGTGGAGAACATCTATGAATTCACGGTTACTTTCCTTGTGGAATACACACCTGTGGGTGAAACCTCGACAAAGATCGAGCGGGTGACCATGCGGGAGAGTACGGGTGGCTACACTTCCGTTCGATTGAAGGGGAATGAGCTGGTCGCTACCAAAGGAGCAGGGCAGAACACGGATATTTTGAATGGTCAGATTGTGGGCGCTGAGGTCAGTATTACGGTGCTGACCGATCATGGCCTCACCTTGGCGAAACGTTCGGCCATGACTCGGGATGATTTGATTCGCAAGCACTCCTATCACTACACCAAGACCATCAACACTCCACGTCCGTAGAGCGGGGTATGATTTTTCCGGTCGTTTGACCAAAGTGGTCCTACCGGTTCAGTGCCGGGAGAAGTCCCGTGTTTTTTTACGGTGGAGGGCATTCGATGAATCGACTGGCCCCGTGGTTTCAGTGTGTTGTCTGCATAGGTCTGGAACTGAAAACTTCAAGCTCCTGAATGCGCTTCCGCGGATTCAGCTTATTCCAAACTGAAGCTTGCTGACTGGCTGTTGTTGGCAGGGTTGGAATCTGCTTCCTGGGTTCCTACACTGGAACTGACGGATGTTGACGCGCCATCGTAGGGGATGAGGACTGGGATTTTGAAGGTTTGGATGTCACCGGGTGGCAGGCTGCTGATGTTGAGGTTTTTGGTTCCTGATGAGGTGGTGATGCTTACCGGGCTGTTGATGAGGGTTTCGGTTCCACGGTTTTGAATGGTGACCCAAATTTCAGGAAGATTGGCAGGGCTGTTGGCTGGGATCAGTAGCTGGCTGCTGATTGCGGCATCATAGATTCCCGGGGTGTCGTGGTTCATGACCCGGCCAAGGTCGAGTGTTCCCTCTCCGTATTGAGCGTCAGGGCCGGGGTATCCGGCATCGTTGCTGAGCTGCGTAACCAAGTTTGCCGCATCCTGGGCGCTCATTTCCGGGTTTTCTGACAGGGTGGCCGCAATGGCTCCACTGATGAAGGGCGCACTGGCAGAGGTTCCCGAAAAGCGGGTTAATTGTTCGGTTCCCCAGGCGGCGTTCACTTCGTAACCCGGAGCCGTGATGTTCAGCTGATCATGGCTATTGGAAAAATCGAGATGGGCTCCTCCTTGTTCTACCGCCCCTACGGCGATGACTCCGGGATAGGCTGCTGGAAAGGCCAGGGTGTCGAGTCCTTCATTGCCTGCTGATGCCACAATCACAGCACCATGGTCCTGCGCATACTGCACCGCATCCGCCACCATGGAGCTGTCGCCATAGGATCCCATGGAAATGTTGATCACGCTCGCCCCGCCGTCGACGGCTTGAATGATTCCTTCTGCCAGGGTGAACGAATTGGAGGTCCCGGATTCGTCGGAAATACGAATGGAAAGGATATCTGATGCTGGCGCAACACCCGGGGTGAGAGGGTGGTCACCTGAAATGATCGAAGCCACTGCTGTTCCGTGGCCAAGCTGGCTGCTGCCTTCTGCCAAGGCAGAGAGTTCGATGTGAGTGACATTGCCCTGAAGGGCGATGTGTTGGTTTACTCCCGAGTCGAGGACGGCGACGGTCACCCCTTGGCCCCAGCTGCTGTTGTCAGCGGAAACGCCGAGCCAAGCCAGAGCATTGGCGCCAAAACCGGAAGCTCCTGGTTGAGCACTTGCCGATGGTGGCGGGGGGATGTTGACGACGTAGTTGTAGCCGCTTTCCGCTCCTTCGATGTCCCCTAAATGATCAAGATCACTGGTCCGAATGCGTATGGCTTTCAGGATGTCGGAGTGCCCAAGAATGGTCAGACCTTGTTGCTTCGCCTTGTTAAGGAATGCCTGGTAGGAGGCATCGTCTTTGAAGCGGAGGATTCGCTCGTTCCCAATGGCTCCAGGCGGAATGTCTTGCGTTGCACTCGCTTCGTGGCTGCGGGGATAGCCCCGACTCAAGGGTTTGGAGGCTGCCAGCGGGGATGCTTGGGGTTTGAGTGGTGGTTTTGTCTGGTCGCTCTTGATCTTGGCCTGGTTTTCATCGTTTCGGAGTTGCTGGTAAGCGACACCCGCCCCCAGCAGGGCAACAAGGCTCATGGCGAGGAATAGCGGGCGTTGACTCTTGGTTTTGGACATGCAGGCGGTGTGTTTGTTTCGTTGTATAGTCTATGAACGTTGGAAAATTGCAAATGATGCGAATTTTTTTTTGAAGAATCCTCTCCATGGGAGCGGCGGCGGGATGCTTCTTTTTTTACTTTGGTGTGTAGCCCGGGCTTGCATGCTTCGTCTTGCCTTTTAGAATGCCGCTTCATGTCCGATTTGCGTATTGTTTTTATGGGGACCGGGGATATTGCCATCCCCTCGTTTTTATCCTTGCTGCCAAGGCCACCACTAGCGCTGGTGACTCAGCCGGATAAACCTGTAGGTCGAAAGCAGGTGATGACTGCGCCTCGGATTAAAACCGTGGCGCTTGAACATGGGATTTGCGTTTTGCAGCCAGAGAAAGCCGGGGATCAAGCGTTTTTGGATGAACTTAAGGCTTTGAAACCTGATGTGATCGTCGTGATGGCCTATGGGCAGATTCTCAAACAAGCACTGCTGGATCTTCCACGGGTGGCGATTATCAATGTGCACGCTTCTCTTTTACCCAAGTACCGCGGAGCCGCTTGTATCCAGGCTGCCATCGATGCCGGGGATGCCACAACCGGCGTAACCGTTATGCATGTGGTTAAAGCTCTGGATGCCGGGGATGTGATCCTGCGTCGGGAAATTGAGATTGGAGCTGACGAAACCGGAGGAGTGCTTCATGACCGACTTGCTGACTTGTCGCCTATGGCGCTCGCAGAAGCACTTAAGCAAATCGCCGATGCTTCGGCGGGGAGGGAACCCCAGGATGAGAGTCAGGTTTCATATATCCCCAAGCTCATGCGGCAGGATGGCGAAATCGATTGGAACCAATCCGCTGCGAAGATTGAACGGCGGGTTCGCGCGTATGACCCTTGGCCGGGAACTTCGACCGCTTACATCGAAACCAAAGGTCGTCACCGAGGCCGGCTTCGTCGCTTGAAAGTGTACCCTCAGGTCAGGCTGGTCGAGGGGGCGGGAGCTCCGGGAGAGGTGTTGGAGTGTGAGGGTCGCTTGGTGGTTGCTTGTGGAGAGGGTGCCTTGGAAATTCAGGAGCTACAAGCCGATGGTTCGCGGCGAATGTCTGCAGCTGAATTTTTATTGGGAGGCGCATTGCAAGCCGGAGATGTTTTGCAATCAGGAGGGAGCCCAAAGTAGGGAAAAGGAGGGCAGCTTTTCAAGCTGCCGACAAGCTTGGAGACCTCATACCACTCCGCAAAACAGACGAGACGATTGATCGTTGTTGAGGTATTTGGAGCACTGTGGAATAGCACTGCGTGATCCATGAGAGTTCCGGATGAATGACTCCTTTGGCTTTGTTTCTCCTTAGTCATGGTGCCCGCACCATTCCTTCGTCGCGCCTTACCAAAGAACTCATTCCGGCTATCGTCCCGTCTGTTTTACTACTTGGTATCAGATACCGGCAGGGCGAATACGTTAGGGATTGACAGCCTGCGGCGCTGACAGGATTCACTTGATTGAAGAGGATTTACAGGATTCTTTTAGAAGGAATACCATTCTCCCGGTGATTTTATCGGAATGGACAAATAGTGAAGAGCTTGAGATGGAAGCTAGTCAGCGTAGCTGATGGGAATGGTAAGCGGTATTTCTTTGGCTTGATTTCGGCGTTTTTCCTCAGTCATGGAGCACGCACCATTCCTTCAACGTTCTTTGATAAAGAACAAAATCTACTCGAAAAATCTACCAATTACTCATTGCCTCATTGGTACAACCACTCAAATGGTCTCAGAGAGAAGCTTGCCCGTGGACGGCAGCTCATAGACGGCCTGATTCAGGCCAATCAGTGCTGCCGGCGATGATGTTGTAGTCGGCCAATGGCTGCAACGGCCAATATTTATCATCAGAGGCCCTCCGAGATTTTTTCCATTTGGATGGTTCCCTCGGTTTCAGTTTTGACCACTTCTCCGTCGATGATGAGCTCGATTTTGCAACCGACCATTTGATCTTTGCGTCGCCCTCCGGGTTTGTCGACATAGGGTTCGGTATAACTTTGCCCGTCGCGATTTTTTTTGGTTTTATATTTGATCACGGGTTCCAGTTTGCCGGAGACGATACCGATGGTTTCGGTTTTCAGGGTGACGGTTTCCCGTGAGGTGATTTCTTCGCAGGTGAGGGTGCCGCTCACTTGCTTCGGGGTGCGTTCGGGGCTGAGGTAGTCTTGGACCGTATAGTAGAGTGTGTAGTTCAGCGTGAGATTGGTAAAACTGGATTTGGATCGATTGTTCAGGCTGATGGTGTAGCCGCTTGGAGCGACTCTGTTTTCGATCCTGGGTTCGAGTTGTTTTTCCGACTTGTCTTGGAATTTCCGCAACGAGATGCTGATGCTTTCTCCGACTGCGAGGCGTTTGGCGTTTTCTTTGACGTAGGTTCTGTCGTCTTCGCTGAGGATCTCGATGGAGAACGACTGCTTGCGTCCGGCTTTGTTCCGCACCGTGACGCGTTTGGTTTTTTCATCGTAGCCGGTAAGCTCGGCATAAAAACTTTTGGTTTCATCCGCGTTTTGGAAGCGGCGCATTTCTGCCTGGCTTGGCAGGATGGCGAGAATGGTGCAGGCAAGGATTAATCGTTTGCTGAACATGACAAAGTCATTTAGAGCCGACAGCTCTTGCTTGTCAAAGCTGAATGGCCGTGGTGGAGCATGGAAGTTTTCCTAGGTATGACAAAAACGCCCTACGGGTTACCGCAGGGCGTTGGATGTGAGAATGAAGACTTGGGGAGTTATACCATTCTCCTGGTTATTTTATCGGAATGGACAAATAGTGAAGAGCTAGATCTGGAAGCGAGTCAGCGTAGCTGATGGGAATGAAAAGCGGTATTTCTTTGGCTTGATTTCGGCGTTTTTCCTCAGTCATGTAGCTCGCTACATTCCTTTGTCACGCCTTGAACTCCAGGCCAAAGGAACACCGCCATTCCGACAAACGAACCACTCAAATGGTATTACTTGGTTTTGTCCCCGTGTTGGCTTGCGTATTCAGCCAGCCATTTTTTGCGCGCTTCTAGATTGAGTTTGGTTTGGTTCAGAGATGCGGCCCGTTTTTTGAGTTCGTTGTAACTGCTGGTCATCGAGTTGTTGTCGCGACGGATGTCGTTGGCAATTTCACGGATCATCAATTCGGTGTCATGGGCCTGGTTTCGATTGACTGAATGAGTGGCGGTGGAGCCGCTACCAGGCTGCATCAGGCCGGCGAGTTGTTTGCTGCGGGCTTCGATGGTTTTGTCGTTACGGGCGATGTCTTCAGTGTAGAACTTACGGGTTTCTTCAGAAATACCCTTTTCCTTGGATTTGTTGCGCAGTGTGTTGTTGCGGCGTTCCAAGTCTTCGATGCTGTTTTTCAGAGCCTCGACCATTTTCTTTCGTTGTTTATCGGTGAATGTGGTTTCACGTCGGTTCTGTTTCCATTCTTCACTGACCCGTGAAGAGTCCCAACCCCAACCACCGCCATAGCCGTATCGGTCGGAGCTATCGTTTTCGTATTTTTTGTAGTCGACGTGTTCGGTGAATGATTTTGAAAGTTCGACCATTTGATCGACTCGAGTCTCGATTTTTTTATCGAATTTCTGGATTCCTTTGTTGGCTGCTGTATCGCCGACAGAGTTTTTCCCCGAACGGAGTTGTTCTTTGAGTTCGGCCCGGCGTCGGTTGTAATCCTCGATGGTCCGGTACAGGCCTTTCATGACATCTTGTTTCATTTGGGCGACTCTGGTTTTTGAATTTTGGGAGTCTTTCATTTTAGCCAGAGTGGAGACGATTTTACCGATACGTTTTTCAATACGTTCGTTGAGTCGTTCGATGTCGGCTACGATTACGTGGATCTGTTCCTCGCGATCTTTGATGCGCTCTTCGATCAGGGGGATGGAAGCTTTCCGGCTGGCCAACTCTTCCGCACTGAGGAGTTCGAGTTTTTTGTCCGGCGTTTTTTCACCGGTTTCAGCTGCGTTTTGCGCTGCGTTTTGCGCTTGGCTTAGCGTAAGGCTTGAGAGCAGTAGGGATCCGGATAGGATGGTTGTGGCGTAGGTGGAATGTTTCATGGTTATCGTATCGGTTGTTAATCGAGGAACTTAAACTAGCAAGGATTCAGAGTCCTGGTCAAGCGGACAATCGTCTTGATTTGCTAGATAAGATGTTTTTAAGCTTGCTCAGTGGTGGTGAGATTCGCTTATGATGACCCATTGATTACAATGACGTACGAGATTGCATATGTCTTGGTTCTGTTGGCGGTGGCTTTGGTGCTTTTTGTCACTGAAGTGGTGCGGATGGATTTGGTTGCCTTCCTTGTGTTGGTGGTTCTGGCTGTTGGTGGAATGGTTTCGCCCCAACAGGCTTTGGCGGGGTTCAGTAATCCTGCTGTGGTTACGGTGTGGGCGATGTTTATTCTGAGTGCCGGATTAAGCTCTACCGGGGTGGCTGATGTGATAGGAAAGCAGGTGCTACGGGTCGCGGGGAAGGGGGAGGTCAGGATCATCTTTACAGTGATGATGGCTGCAGGGGTGATGTCCGCATTCATGAATAACGTCGGAGTCGCAGCTTTGATGTTGCCGGTGGTGATGGATATTGCGCGCCGAACCGGGGTCTCACCTTCCAGGTTGCTGATGCCGATGGCTTATGCCTCGCTGCTTGGAGGATTGACAACCTTGGTAGGAACGCCCCCGAACCTGGTGGCTTCGGGAGCTCTTGAGCAGGCAGGATACGAACCGTTTCAGCTATTTGAGTTTGCTCCGATAGGTGTGCCCGCTTTGTTGATAGGTTCTCTGTTTGTTGCCTTGGTGGGAAGGCACTTGTTGCCGAAGGAGGTGCCTGAGCACTTTCAGGAAAGCATGCAGACAGCGGGGGCGATGTTGAAATTTGACTATGAAATCGATAAGCATCGCTTCCAGTTGAAGGTTGGTGAGGGTACCTCGGTGCCTGGGCAAACGCTTGAGTCTTTGGGTCTTGGCTCGGTGCTTGGGTTGAACGTCTATGCTGTCAGGCGAGGGGATGAAACCTTGACTGATATCGACGGAGGTTTTGTGCTGCGTGCTGGGGATTTATTGTTTCTTCAAGGGAGCGTTGAGCAGTTTCAGTATTTTCTTGGTTGGCGGGCTTTTGAAATGGCACGGGGGGCTGAGATATCGGAGCTGTTAGCATTACAGCATATTGCTTTTTTAGAGTTGAGCTTGGCGGACGGGTCTGAACTGCTCGGCCATTCGGTGGAGGAACTTGGTTTTTCTTCGCGGTTTCCAGGTTTTATCGTTTCGGTTTTAAGAGGGGGGCGTGAAATCCGTTCGGGTATTCCATTGCTGGTGTTGCAGTCTGGCGACTGCCTTCGTGTGGAGACGCGGGAAGAGAATGTTTCCGAGTATGTAAAATCTGGATGTTTTTCTCAGGTCACACGGATTGAAGGGGATGCGATGGATGTTTTTTATGAGGAGTCCCAGTCTCTGTTTCAGCTAGAGATTTCAGAGTGGTCACAATTTGCCGGTCGACGGATATCGGAAACCAGGGTGGGTGAGGTGTTGCATCTGAGGATCGTTGGGATCGCGCGAAAGAGCGGAGAAAACTATTTCCCGGTCGGGGATGATGTGTTTCAACCTGGAGATAAGTTATTGGTGCAGGGGAGTCGGCAGACGGAGGATATCTTACATGGCTTGCAGAGCTTGGAATTGAGTCAGGGGAATGAGCTTGGCGATTTGCACGACCTGGACGTTGGTTTGGCAGAGGTCACCTTGTCTCCGCAGAGTAGTCTGGCAGGAAAGAAGATTGCGGAGATGAATTTCCGGCGGCGTTATGGATTGCAGATTCAGGCAATTTGGCGTCGAGGGCAGGTGCTTGGTTATGGATTGTCCAATGAGTCGCTTGAGTTGGGAGATGCCATTCTATTGACTGGCCCCGGGCGGAGGATTGAGGACCTGGCAACGGATGCTGATTTTTTGGTGTTGTCGCGTCAGGATGTGGGGCAGCCTCAGAGCAAAGGTGGAGGGAAAGCATGGCTAGCAACGCTTGTTATGCTTGGCGTGATTGTGATGGTGTTGTTCGGGGTGTTGCCGATTGCGGTGGCTGCGATTGCCGGTGTGGTGGTGATGGTGATTGGACGATGTTTATCGATGGATGATGGATACCGGGCGATCGAATGGCAGTCGGTGTTTTTGATTGCCTGTATGATTCCGATGGGGACGGCGATGCAGGAGTCAGGTGCGGCCCAGTGGATTGCCGGAGGGGTGGCTTCGGTGGCAGAACCTTTTGGTGCGTGGGGGATGGTGATTGGGTTGTATGTTTTGACGTCCTTGGCGACGACCATTGTTCCGACCACGGCCTTGGTGTTGATTATGGCTCCGATTGCGATTGGTGCCGCGGTGCGTTTGGGGATATCACCTCATCTGATTATGATGGCTGTGGCGATGGCGGCTTCTGCCAGTTTTACCAGTCCGATTTCCCACCCGGCTAACGTTATGGTGATGGGACCCGGGGGGTATCGGTTTATTGATTATGTGAAGATGGGGGTGCTGCTTGCGGTTGTGGTGATGCTTACGGTGGTTCCGATTATTGCGATGATGGACTGGAGCTAGGGAGCGGGGGGATTTGCAAAAAAATCCGAGAGGGAATTGTTGGGAGGAAATGACTGTGGGGATAGGCGTGGGTGCTTGACGCTGAGTAAAAAAGAACACAACGGCGGCTTGACCTCTCGGCTTTGCCTGCTACGTTGCGCCTCCTCATTTATGAAAAGTAGCGGTCGTTGCATCGTTTTCTTTTTCTAACGAGGAAAAACCCCCAACCACTTAACCAATAGTAATATGCCTAAAGCACCACGCAAGAACGCTAAGAAGGCGGCTAAAAAGACAGCTAAGAAAGCTGTCAGCAAGACCGCTAAGAATGCCAAACGTAAACCAGCCGCCAAGAAGGCTGCTCGTAAGCCCGCAGCTAAAAAAGTAGCCAAGAAGGCTGCCAAGAAGGTTACAAAGAAAGTAGCTAAAAAAGCTACGAAGAAAGCTACTAAGAAAGTCGCCAAAAAGAAAGCCGCTCCTAAAGCAGCCAAGAAGGCCACGAAAAAGAAAGCCGCTCCTAAAGCTGCTAAGAAAGCAACTCGCAAGCCAGCCAAGAAAGCGACACGTAAGACCGCCGCTCGCCGGACCAAAAAAGTGAAAAATGTTTACTTCTTCGGTGGCGGAAAAGCTGACGGGGATGGATCCCAGAAAAACCTTCTCGGAGGTAAGGGCGCCAACCTGGCCGAGATGAACCGCATCGGACTTCCTGTTCCTGCCGGTTTGACTATCACCACAGAGGTTTGCACGTATTACTACGATAACGCGAAGAAATACCCTGCGACTCTTGATGCCGAGATCGATGCCAACATTGCCAAGATTGAAAAAGTCATGGGCAAGAAGTTTGGTGATCTTGAAAACCCACTTCTCCTTTCTGTTCGTTCCGGTGCTCGTGAGTCGATGCCCGGCATGATGGACACCATTCTTAACCTTGGTATCAACGACCAGGTTGTGGAAGCCCTCTCTGAGAAAACCGGCAACCCTAAATTTGCATGGGACAGCTACCGCCGTTTCCTCCAGATGTATGGTTCTGTTGTGATGGGTGTGGAAGCCGAAGAAGGTGAGCACCACGACCCATACGAAGTGATCCTGGACAAAGCCAAGTCCAACGCACAGGTCGAAATCGATTCCGAACTGAGCGAAGCCGACCTCCGTTGGGTGGTTGCCGAGTTCAAGCAGTTGATCAAGGACCGTAGTGGCAAGGACTTCCCTGAAGATCCTCGCGAGCAGCTCATGGGATCCGTGAATGCTGTGTTCAACTCATGGAACAACGACCGCGCCAAGGTTTACCGTCAGAAGTATGGTATCCCGGCTGAGTGGGGCACCGCTGTGAACGTTCAGGCCATGGTCTTTGGTAACACAGGTCCTGAGTCTGGAACTGGTGTTGCCTTTACCCGTGACCCTGCCACAGGTGAAAACGTCTTCTACGGTGAGTATCTCATCGACGCCCAGGGCGAGGACGTGGTTGCTGGAGTTCGTACTCCCAAGCCTATTGCCAATATGTCCAAAGATCTTCCTGAGTCCCACAAGGAGCTTCTCGAAATCCGCAAGGTGCTTGAGGCTCACTTCAAGGACGTTCAGGACATCGAGTTCACCATCGAAGAAGGAAAACTCTGGATGCTGCAAACCCGTAATGGTAAGCGCACCGGATTTGCCGCGGTTAACATCGCCCTCGACATGGTGAAGGAAAAACTCATCACCCAGGAAACTGCGATTCTGCGCATTCCTGCAGAAGACTTGAGCCACTTGCTTGCTCCTATCTTTGACGCTGCTGCTGAGAAGAAGGCCACCAACGTGGGCGCCGGTCTTCCTGCTGGCCCTGGTGCTGCATCCGGACAAATCTACTTCACTGCTGAAGCTGCTGTTGAAGCTGCTGAAAAAGGTCAGAAGGTGATCCTTACCCGTCAGGAGACCTCTCCTGAGGACTTGCGTGGAATGATTGCTGCGGAAGGTATCCTCACCACACGTGGTGGAGCTTCCTCACACGCTGCTCTTGTTGCCCGCCAGATGGGTAAAGTTTGTGTTTGCGGTGCTCACACCATGGACATCGACTACGATGCCAAGACGCTGACCGGAAACGGTGTTGTTCTCAAGGAGGGTGATTTCCTTTCCCTGAACGGCTTTGTCGGTAACGTCTACGCCGGTGAAATCGAATCTTCACCATCCCAGGTGATTCAAGGTTTGATCGAGAACAAGGCAGCTGCTAAGAAGAGCGCGACTTACACCAAGTTTGTGCAGCTCATGAAGTGGGCTGACCGCCTTCGTAAGCTCGATATCCGCACCAACTCCGACACTCCGGATCAGGTGAAGACCGCCGTTAAGTTCGGCGCACAGGGAATCGGACTTACCCGCACAGAGCACATGTTCTTCGAAGGTGACCGTATCGATGCCGTTCGTGAGATGATCCTTGCGGACTCTGACGAAGGTAAGGCAAAGGCGCTGAAGAAACTTCTTCCATACCAGAAGAAAGACTTCACCGGTATCTTCAAAGCTCTTGAAGGCCGCCCTGCTACGATCCGTCTTCTGGACCCACCATTGCACGAGTTCATCGGCACCATGACTCATCAGCAGATTGATGAGCTGGCCGGTAAGCTTGGCGTTGAGTCATCCTTCATCCACAGCCGTATCAACGCACTCCACGAAGAGAACCCAATGCTGGGTCACCGTGGTTGCCGTCTTGGAATCGTTTATCCTGAAATCACCAAGATGCAGGCTACCGCGATCCTTGAAGCTGCTGTTGAAGTGAAGAAGAAGGGCACCAAGGTGGCTCCTGAAATCATGGTTCCTCTCGTCAGTTACGCGAAGGAGTTCGAACTTCAGAAAGAAGTCATCGACGCCGCCGCAGCTGAGGTGCGTGAGAAGCACGGTCTCAAGAAGAACCAGCTTCGTTACACCGTTGGCACCATGATGGAGATTCCTCGCGCATGTTTGACCGCTGATGCAGTGGCCGAAACCGCTGAGTTCTTCAGCTTCGGAACCAACGACCTCACCCAGACCTGCCTTGGTCTGAGCCGTGACGACTCCAGCTCATTCCTTCCTGCCTACCAGGAAGCTGAGGTGGTTGACACCAACCCGTTCGCAAGCCTCGACCAGACAGGTGTTGGTCAGCTCGTTGAGACCGGTGTTGCCAAAGGTCGTAGCACCAACGAAAAGCTTAAGATCGGTATCTGTGGTGAACACGGTGGTGATCCTGAGTCTGTGAAGTTCTTCCACCGCACTGGTTTGAACTACGTTTCCTGCTCACCGTTCCGTATCCCGGTCGCTAAGCTTGCAGCTGCTCAGGCAGTGCTTGAAGAGCGCGGTATGGCCCGTGGTGAAGTCAGCTAACACACACTAAGCTAGGTATTTACAACACAAGCCCCCGGTGGATGTTCCACCGGGGGCTTTTTTCTGGGGAGGGGATGTCAATGCGCGTCGGCGGCATGCTATCCCATGTGGGCGGGGGAAATGAGAATGAGGGGGAGTCTAGAGTTGAAGCGTTACCTGAGCGGGAAAAACTTGTTTGGGGTCGCCCCGTTCAGCGGTACTTCGAATGATGGCTTCCATGCTGGGGCGGACCATCCCTTTGAAGGTTTGTTTGCCGTTGATGGCGATGGTGACTTCTTTATCGAGCTGGATGAGAGACGGTGGTAAATACACTCTGAGCTTAAGGTTTTTTGCTGCAACCAACTCTCCGTCACGTTTGGTGTGAGCGGTGATTTCGATCCGGTTATTATCTTTGGCCGAGGCGCTCAGGACGAGGGGAAGGTTTGTTTGATCATCATCCAAGGCAAGCCAATACATGCGATTGCGGTGGCGGTCGTGTTGTTTGATGACGGTCCAGTTGAATGCCTTGGGAACGGCATTGCGAGAATATTGAGCGATCCATTTGGGGCCGGGCTGGTAATTGATGCCGTGGCCTCTGCCTTTTTGTTCATCGAAAAAGAATTGGAAATCTTCCGGGGCGGTTTGTTTGAGTGCCTCCAATTGTTTGAAATAGGTGCGGGCCAGTCCGATGCGGTCGAACATGCTATCCTTTTCGCCGATGCCACAGCGGAAGGCAACATGCCTCATGTTTTCAGGTGGTGCGTTGTTCAAGGGTTCGGCAGCGGCCATAGCGCAGGACCCGGCCCAGCGGTCGGCCATCATGGAGCCCAGCCGGAAGGCGGTGTAGCCACCCTCGGAGATGCCCATAAGGTAGACCCGGTCCGGATTGACCTGGTTGAATAAGACCCCTTGTTGGATGGTTTGATCGAGGAACTGCTGGACGTAGCCGTAATACCAGCGGCCTTCGCGGTCGTCAGCCATGCGGGGGATGATGTAGAGGCCGGGAGCGTCCCACACCTTGGTGGTGAGTTTCATTTGGGCGAGCCATTCGCGGGTGTTGACGTTCCACGTATGAGGTCCCTGGGCTCTGGGGTTGGCACCTCCTCCGTGAAGACAGAAGAACATCGGCCAGCCTTCTTTTGGTTTTTGGCCACGGGTGAGGACAACATAAGGAAAGGTCTTGTCTCCGATTTTTGTAGTCAGGGGTGAGATCTTTCCGTCCTCCATCCACTCCTCCATGCTCTTGGATTTTGTGGGGATGGCCTGGTCCCAGTGCTTGCTTTTTGCGGCGGATTGATAATCGCTCCACACCTGTTTTTTTGCAGCGAGGATATCCGGTGGTGATTGAGGGGTGTTGGTGAGTGCGGCTTTGGGGATGGGGCCGCGATCGGAGGCGGGTTTTGCAAACCAGTCGGCCAGTGGGCTTGCTTGCAGTGTGGCAGACAGGGCGGTGAATAGGACTGGGATGGTGTAAAGTGGTGCTTTCATGGTGTTGACAAGGAAGCGAACATGCTGGGCCGATTTGTTTGTGCGCGATGATCAAAATCGGTCAAAGTGGCCTGCGAAAAAGACCATGATATAGTGCTCCCACAAATGTTGGATTGCCTCTAGGTTATGCATTATAGCTTGGCTGGAGCGATTGCCGTATCCTCGGTCGTTCCCTGAGCTTCAATGTGGATTAGGACACAGAAAACGAAGCGATGACTGTGAATGAGTGGATGAATATGTTTGTTTGGTCGGGCATGCAGGAGAGCCTATTGGTATTTGGCGCCGCTTTACCGGTGTATTTGATCGTTGCTGTGGGGCCGGTTTTGCGGCGGACTGGCGCCTTAACCCCCGATATGGATCGGGGGGTGATGAATATGGCGGTGCATCTGTTTTTCCCCTGTTTGATTCTTGATAAGCTCCTTGGCGCTGAAGTGTTGCGCAATGTCGGAGTGGTTGCCGAATCGATGGCGGTCGGCTTTTTTCTGATTCTAGCGGCCACCTTGCTCTGTTGGTTTTTCGGGCCGCTTTTGGGTCTGAAAAAGGGAAGCGGGAGACGCACCTTCGCTGTTGCAGGTGGATTGCAAAATTACGGTTACATTGCCATTCCTTTGGTTGCGTACCTTTTCCCGGGTAACAACTCCATGGCGGTGCTGTTTGTTCACAACCTGGGAGTGGAGTTTGCGATGTGGACGATCGGCCTGATGCTGCTATCCGGTAGTCCGAAGCCATCGCCGAAGGTTTTTCTCAAAGGCCCGATCATTGCCGTGGTCGTTGGCTTGTGCTTGGTTTTGAGCGGGGGAGATCGATATGTTCCCGATGTGATAAGTCGGGCGATGTCGATGCTCGGAGCTTGCGCCGTTCCTATTTCTCTCTTGCTTGTCGGAACGGTGATGTATGACCTGTTTGGTAAGCTGGAGTTCGATTGGAAGGTGGGCTTGGGCGGAGTCGTGGTTCGGCTCGGATTATTGACCGCCATGTTTTTGTGTGTTGCCAAGTACTTACCGATGTCGCTGGAGCTGCAGCAGGTGCTGGTCGTGCAGGCCGCGCTACCCTCGGCAATGTTCCCCATCGTGTTGTCACGACATTACGGGGGGAGGACAGACGTTGCGATTACGGTGGTGATCTCCACAACCTTGGTCAGTCTGGTGACCATGCCGATTGCGATCAGTCTTGGGAAAGCCTGGCTGGGGATTTAAGGATGACACCGTGCCTGATCGGTATCGATCCTGCCTGTTACCGCGGCTTTTTCTATTTGCGGGGTGAAGCGCGGAAGAGTTTGAACAGCCAGCCAAGGGTCAGGCCGATCGCGAAGGTGAGCAAGAGAAGGATCGCCAGGGGCATGGTGATGCTAGCCATGAGCACCTGGACGGTCACTTCCTGATAGTTTTGGAAAACGATCACTCCGAGCAGAAGAACGACGACCGCTGAAACGATGAGTTTGATCTTTTTGGCGTCCATATTCTGTAGCTTCGTGAATCAGTGAGCTAGAGTCAAGGATGAAGCTCTGAGCCGCTCCTGTTTCGGATCGTTAGTTTTTCAGCGCGGGGAGTTGTTGGATGACCTTTGTGGGGAATGCCGGGACCGGGGTGTCGTTGTTTTGGGGTTCTCCGGGAGTTGTTCTCCCTTGGTCGATGGCCTGGCGCAGAGACTTGGCAAGGGACTGAACCACTTCCGGGTGTTTGTCTTGCACATTGGTGGTTTCCGCAGGGTCGGCATCAAGATCGAAGAGTTGCACGGCCGGAGCGTTTGGATCTTTGCGGGCCTTGCCGGGGCGTGGCGCCGACCACCCTCCTGATCCCGGGCAGAGGCAGAGTTTCCATTTTCCTTGGCGGATGGCAAAGGACCCATTGATTGAGTGGTGAATGGTGAAGGGTCTCGACGTTTGTTGCTGGCCGGTGAGTGTAGGAAGGAAAGAAAAGGAATCTTCCGCTGCGGTGGCTGGGATGCTCTTTGTTTGTTTGATGGCGTCGGCAGCGGTAGCGAAGAAATCCGTGGTGCAGATCGTGCGTTGGCTGGTGCTGCCGGCTTTGGCTTTTCCTGGCCAGCGGACGATAAAGGGAACATTGTGTCCGCCTTCGTAGATGTCGGCTTTATGGCCACGTAGTTTTCCGTTCGGGTAGTGCCCCTGTTTGATTAAATTGCCGATGTTCGCGGCTGGGGAACAACCGTTGTCGGTGGTGAACACAATCAGGGTGTTATCAGCGGTTTTTGTTTCATCCAGAGCTTTGAGGACTTCGCCGACTACCCAGTCGGTTTCCATGACAAAATCACCGTACTTGCCAATGGGTGATTTACCTTTCCAGTCGGCGGAGGGCACGATGGGGGTGTGGGGGCTGGTCAGTGGCAGGTAGAGGAAGAACGGTTTGTCGGCATCCTTGGCTCGCTCTTGAATGTAGTTGACGGACTCCCGTGCGAAGTCTTTGAGGCATTGGTTGGCTTCAAAATCGGCAGCTCCAGCACCGGGGCGGTTGAAGGCTTTGACGTGGGTTGGAATGGAAAGCGCTTTATCGTCTTTGAGATAGACATAAGGTGCCATGTCCAGTGAGCCGGCGATGAAAAAAGACTGATCAAAACCGAGGGCGGTCGGGCCTCCCTCAACTTTTTTGCTGTAGTCGATGTCCCAGCCTTGGCCTGCCTTTTTATGTTTGCCCGAATGTTCAGGTTTGCGTGCTTTCTCGAGGTAATGCCATTGAAGTCCGAGGTGCCATTTGCCAACCAAAGCGGTGTGGTACCCGTGCTGTTTGAGAAACGATGCGACCGTTGGGCGGTCTTGTTGGATCATCGGTCCTCGCTTGTCTGGTGACCAGATGACGGCTGACTTCAACCAGGAACGCCAGTTGTAGCGCCCGGTGAGAATGCCGTAACGCGTGGGGGAGCAAACCGAGGACGAGGTGTGGGCATCGGTGAAGCGCATGCCTTCGGTTGCGAGGCGATCGAGGTGGGGGGTGGCCGCTTTGCCTGTGGTGTGGGAGACATCGCCGACCCCCATATCATCAGCGAGAATGAAAATGATGTTGGGTTTGCTTGCCGCGTTTGCTGTTAGTGCGCAGAGGCTGGCCGCAGCGAGTGTGAGAAGTGTTCGTTTCATGATGGAGTGACAGGTGGTGATTGCTTACGGGGTGGTGGATTTGATCCAGGTATTGAGCTCCTTGAGCAGGGCCTTCACTTTTTCCGGGTTTTTGCCGGAGACGTCGTTTTTCTCACCGAGATCCTGGTCGATCTTATAGAGCTCGTTGGTGTTGTCTGCGTCGAAGTGGATCAACTTCCAGTTGTTTTTCTGGATGGCGTGGGATGGTTTATGGCCTGACCCGTGCTTGTGTGGGTAGGTCCAGTAGAGTGCTCGCTTGCTGAGTGAGGGGGCGGTTTTCCCGAGCAGGTCGGACTTCATCGACTGTCCGTCGAGGTGCTGTTTGGGTTTGAGTGGGAGGCCGGCGAGGTCCAGTAGGGTGGGGTAGAGGTCCATGGAAATCGTCGGGGTGTCGGAGCTTGCGGCTTGGATGTTCCCTGGCCAGGAAATGATGGTGGGGATGCGTGTTCCGCCTTCGTAGGTCCAGCCTTTGCCGGATCGAAGTGGCAGGTTGCTGGTTGCTCCTGGTGATCCTTTGAGGTGGCAGTGACCTCCGTTGTCAGAAGTGAAAACGATGATCGTGTTATCCGTCAGCTTGAGGGATTCGAGGGTGTCGATGACGCGGCCCACGTTGGTGTCGAGGCTTTCGACCATGGCAGCGTAGGCCGGGTTGTCTTGTCGTCCCCGCGATACTGTGTTGTAGCGGTCTTTGAGGCGTTCGGTTTTGCTTTCGCCGTAGAGTTTTTCTCGTTTGTTTTTATATTTTTCGACGAGTTTGGCCGGTGCTTGGATCGGGGTGTGCACTGTGTAGTGGGCAAAATAGAGGAGGAATGGTTTGTCTTTGTTGGCTTCGATGAATTCCAAGGCTTTGTCGGTGGTGGCGTCGGTCAGGTAGTCACCCTCCTTGCCCTTTTCCAAATCCGGAACATCCCAGTAGTTGCCACGTTTGTTTTTACGTTTATAGGGGAAGAAGTAGCTGGCGGGTTGGCCGGCGCGGTTGACACACTGCATGTAGTTGAATCCGTTTGAGCTCGGTAGTTGGTCGTCTTTTTCACCGAGGTGCCATTTGCCGATGTAGCCGGTGGCGTATCCGGCGGTCTGGAAGGCTTCTCCCAGGGTGGTTTCTTCCGCAGGTAAGTGGAGGTCCGATGGTTGGTGGATCCACTGGGTGATCCCAAGCCGCTGTGGGGCTTTGCCGGTCATTAAGGCCGCTCGGGTGGGGGAACAAACGGGGTTGGCTGAGTAGGAGCGGGTATAGCGCACACCGGACTGGGCAAGTTTGTCGAGTCGTGGGGTTTCGTGGAAGGTGGAGCCGTAGCAGCCGAGATCCGCCCAGCCAAGGTCGTCGATAAGGAAGACCACGATGTTGGGTTTTTCCTGTTTGGCTGCCATGACACTGAATGGAATGATGCAGACAAGGGCGCTGATGAGCTTGATGCTGGAGCGTTTTGATTTTTTCATAAGTGGGATAAGTGTGTTTGCTGGCTCGGAATACGTTGGGAGAGTGACGATTTTTCCATAGAAATGTTCTTGGCAAGCCGGTGGGGATTCATGATCTTGCAGGCATGGAGCATCATGTATACTTTTGGTTGAAAGAAGAGCGTAAGAACGAAGCGGACCGGGTTGTGTTTGAAAAAGGCCTGGCTGATTTGTTTGGCATCGATGAGGTGGCTGGTGGAATGTGGGGAAGCCCTGCGGAAACCCCCGAGCGCCCGGTTACGGATAAGAGCTTTGATTATGCCTTATCGATGGAGTTCGATTCGATCGCAAATCACGATACCTATCAAGAGCATCCAGATCACGATGTGTTTGTCGATGCCTTCAAAGACTGGTGGGAAAAGGTGCTGGTCATGGATGTCGGTTAGTTCGCGGGGGACCGCTCATCACTCAGAGGCAGCTGAGAATTGGTAGACGTTGTTTCGAACCTGGACGTCCGGAGGCGTGCCGTGGGTTTCGAACCAGTCGTACCCTTGTTTGAGGTTTTCCCAAAATGCGAAGTGGGGGGATGCCTTTGCTTGTTCCATGCGTTCCGGAGTCATCCGGAAGGGAAAGCTATGCACTCGGAAAAAGGGCTGCCCGTTTCGTAGGGCGCTGGCGCAGAGCGTGTAGATTTCTTCGATCCCCGGGTCGGTCATGGCAAAACAGCCGAGGGATACCCGGTTACCGTGGACCATGAGAAAGTTGCCGGTCCGGCGGTGGACGCGGTCGTATGGGTTCGGGTAGCCCAGATTGAATGCCAGATGAAATCGGCTGTCCGGTTTCATCCGGGAGCGGGGGACAAAATAAAATCCCTCGGGTGCCTGGCGGTCACCTTCTTTGGTTTTGGGGCCAAGTTGGCCGGACATGGCAGCGATCTTCCAAGTTTTGAAGTGTTTGAATTTCTTCTCAGTGGGATCCTGTAGCCAGACTTCAAGTTTCCGGCTTTCCTTGAAGATCCGGATGAATACCGGGGCCCCTAATGCCAGCTTTTTCGATGCTAGCCTTTGCTTGAGGATGGGGGTGGCCCGACGAATGGCATCTTGCTCCCTCAGCCGGCCATTGGCGTATTCACCACGGGTGAGGGTGCTTGGCGGAATCTTCCGTGCCGCTGCGGTCTGGGCGTGGCTGGTCAGGGTGGTGGACATCATGATGATCGACAGGATGAGTCGGAGGCTGCAGACCCGGCTGTGATGGAAGCGTGTTGGTTTCACCTGCTTGGCTCGGTTAATTGTTTTTCCGATTTCTTCGTTGTAGGATGAGGATGGTGGTCATCAGGCAGATGGCGATGCTGGCACCGAGCACCCATTGGCAGGCGTGGGTGGTTTTGGTGGTCATCCCCAGCCAGTATTTCCACTCGGCCAGGAAGAGGCTACGCTTCGTTTTCTGGTGGATATCCACTCGTTCGAGCTCGGCTTTACCTACCAGAAGGTCGGTTCGTGAGTTCACAAAATAGTGGCTGCTCGGTTTGACCGGGATGCTTTCATCTGACGGGTAGGGAGGGATGGCTTCAACCGCTTTCAGGTCTTTTTTTCTTCCTGCATGGGTGATTTGCCAGCAGAGATCTTCGGCAACGTCTGCATCGATGGCGGCAGATGCCATGAGGCGGGTGAGGGCGGATTTCAAGGTTTCGAGTCGGGCGCTTTCCTTGGCGCTGAGCCCTTGTTCCATGTCGCCTGCCAGTCTGAGGTCATTTCTTTCCTTTAGGGGGTCGATGTCAGCCTGAATTTTACGTCTGTATTCTTCGAAGGTGTTTTCTGTGGCTTGGCTAACCATGATCCCCTCGTAGGCGTAGCGTAGTGGCATAAAGCGTGCCGGGAAGGGCTCCACTCCGGCGCTGCGGCCTTTGTCTCCCCCTTGAAACAACCCGCGGTTCATTTCTTCGAAAGAGACGAGCGCACCGGCTAACAAAAGTTGAGGGACCAGGAGCAGAGGGACCGCGCTGAGTGCGGCTCGTTCCGAGGTGACCAGGGATGAAACCACCAGCGCCATGGCCGTTCCGCAGATGGCGGTCAGTGTCATCCACCCCCAGTGGATAAAAAACATATTGTGAATTTCGAGCATGCGATCACCGATCCAGATGTAGATGCCACATTGGATGGCTGCCAGAATCGAGAGCGCTAGGAATTTTGCCCCGACGTAAAGGGCTACACCGGACCGACAGTTGCGCTCCCGGCGCATGACGGGGGAGTCCCTGAGGATTTCCGTGGCGCTATTCGTGAGGCCAAGAAACATCGCAATGGTTGCTGATAGGAAGAGATAAACCGGGAGGTGTAGACTGGTATGGAAATCGTATTGGCCTTCGGGCGAGGAACGCAGAGTGATACCGATGAGGAGTGCGAGCAGCGGGGCTTCGAGAAGGATACTGTAGATGGTGCCCCGGTTGCGGAATTTGGAGAGCAGGGAGCGGAGAAGGTGGGTCCGGAACAGACGAAACCATTCGATCCAGCGTTGTTTGCTGGACCGTGACGGCACGGCCATTTGGTCATCGCTGACCGGTAGTTCTCCGAGATGGCTCTGGCTGGGGATTTCCCCTCGGGCGACATCCTCCACCAGTTGGCTCCCTTCGAATCGGTCTTGCCAAAAAGAGGACGGGAACCTTCTGGCTCCACCACCTTCACGGCCGGTGAGTCCGTGAAGTGGAGTTTCGAGCACATCAAAGACAAAGTCGGCCCCTTCCTGTTGGGTGTCGATTTGTTTGGGAAGGTGAATTTGAAATTCTTCGCAGGCGTCCTGGAAGTAGGAAATCATGGTCTTCGGCGGGCCGAAAAACGCAACTTTGCCTCCTTGGTCGAGCATCAGCACCTTGTCAAAGAGTCTGAGCACTCTGGCTCCGGGTCGGTGCAGCGAGGCAATAACAATTTTATCCCGGGAGAGAGCATGCAAGGTCTCGGCAACGTGTTCGGAGTCCTTGGAGGAGAGTCCCGAGATCGGTTCATCAAAAAGGAAGATTTCCGCAGCACTGCTGAGGTCGAGCCCGAGGTTCAGTCGGCCGCGTTCGCCGCCACTGATGGTTTTTTCTCCGGGGGCCCCAACTTTCCGCTGTGCCAGTTGTTGCAGGTCAAGCTCTGCCAGAATGGCATCCACGCGTTTTGTGTGTTCGCTGTGGCCGAGGTGGGGGCGGCGAATCGTTGCGGCGTGGGCGAGGTGTTCTCTGACGGTTAGTTGGGGGTTGAGTGCCTCTTCCTGGGGCATGCTTGCGATGAATGGAGCCAGGCGTGCGCGATGTTTGTAAAGCGAAACGCCATTGAGCCGGACGTGCCCACGGGTCGGGTGCAGATGGCCGGCCAAGGCGGAGAGTAGGGTGCTTTTACCGCTGCCGCTGGGGCCCATGATGCAGAGCATTTCTCCGCGTTTGACTGAGAATTCGACGTTGTCGAGCACCGTTTTATCCAGGCCAAAGCGGTGGTTTAGCCCTTCGACATTAAGCTCCCGGATCACGGTGCGTTCCTCATCGAGTAAGCCTTCACTGAAACGGCAGCGGACGGCCTGGTTAGCGCTGAGGCGGATCAGCGAGCCATCGACGAGTTTATCTCCGCTGCGTACGGGGCGGCCATTGATGGTGATGGCGTGATCGGCTTCGATGACTTCCACGTGGCCTTCCGCGCTCTGAGGGTTGAACTTGATTTTCAGAACCGTTCGTTGGGCCAGTCCGGCGGAGAGCAAGATGTCGCCTTCTTTTTTGAGCATCGACGGGTCGTTTGAGACAAGGCACTCTCTGCGGCCGGCAACCATTTGAAAGCGACCTCCGGTTTCCAGCGATTGTTTTCGCAGGGAGTCGAGGTTGATTTCCGTGCCATCCTCGAGCAGGAGGTGGTCCTGAATGGAGAGGATGTGGGTGATCCCGGGTTTCAGTGGGGATTGGTCCGGGAGCCGCATCGAGGTTTCGCGCAGTGCCTCGACGTGGACATTGAGGCCGAAATCCAGTCGGACCGAGCTGCTGCGTGAGCGTGATTGGTTGGCGCTGAGTTGGCCATTTTGCTCGTTGAGAAAGATCGTTTGGCGGTGTCCCGTTCGGGCTGCGTTGAGGAACTGGCCGATATCCTCGGTGGTCAGGGTCCATTCGGGTAGGCGAATGTTTTGGTGTTGGCGCAAGCGCAGGCACTGACCGGTGGCCAGCGAACTGCCACTGACCCATATGGGCTCCTTACCGGTGTTGCGGATGATGATGATATCGTTTGATTGATAGGCGCGGAAGGCGGAGCGGTCCCCGGTGGCCGGAAGCAGAACGTCGGCGTAGTCGAGGCAGGAAAAGATCACCTTGTCGAACGGAAGCGGGCCGTCGTAGTAGAGGCCTTTCATTTCCTCGAGAATGATCTGGCCAGTTTCCTCGGCCCCCAGGCTGTTCATCACTTTGGTGAATGCTTCCTGACCGAGGTAAGACGAGCCTGATGCCGTGACCAGAAGGTAGAGCTGGAGCCCGAGCGCTACATGATCGTCCGGGCTGAGTTCATTTTTCAGCTTGGAGGCAATCCGTTCCGGGCGTTTTGGATTGGTGAGTGCCCGGTGCAGGCGGCGGGATAGCCAGGCGTGGTTGGCTTCCGGGAAGGCATGGCGCAGCAGGTCCAGAGCGACCTCGGCCTCGGCCCGGTCCACCCGGTTATCGATGGAAACAAAGGCGGCAAAGATATCAACGAGCCCGGCGGCGTGTTTGATTCCCTCAGGGGCACTTCTACGCCAGAACATGAGGTTGTCCGACCAACGGTTGAGGGTGGGGGAGGGTTGGGATGTAAGGTCGTCGGTAGCTGCCACGCACCTATCTTGATCAAAAACCCGCCATAGGGCAAGCATCCTGCTGGAGAGTTGAGTGGTCGATTGTGGGCATTGGTTTTCGACCTTCTGCCTTCTGGCTGAATCCGCTTGCCGTGAGCTGACGCTTCCCCTAGTTTCCGGGCGAGCCCGCAAGCTGGGTATTGTTTATTATGGAAATTTGGAAAGCAATCGTTGTTGGGATCGTGCAGGGCTTGGCTGAGTTTTTACCGATTTCTTCTTCGGGGCATATCGTGTTGACCCAGTTTATCCTGGGGATTCGCGAGGTGGGGGCGGCTCCACAGGAGGATATTGCGTTTGAGGTGGTGTTGCATTTGGGAACGCTGGTTTCGGTGCTGATTTATTTTCGCAAACGGCTTTGGGATCTGACGTGTTCATTGTTCGTCAAGGAGATGCGGGAAGAGCGGATGATGATCCTTTGGTTGGGGGTGGCGACGCTTCCTGCGGTGATTGCCTACAAGGGTGCCGGTGACTGGTTCAAGGCGGCATACAATTATCCGGTGCTGGTTTCCGGGCTCCTGATTGTGACCGGTCTGGTTTTGTATATCCCTCGCTTACTCAAGAATAAACACACGGTGGAAACCGTGGGCTGTCGCTCCGCTCTGGTGATGGGCGTGGGACAGGCGCTTGCTATTTTACCAGGTATTTCCCGTTCGGGTTCAACCATTGCTTCAGGTATGGTTGCTGGTGTGAATCCGGCAAAGGCTGCGGAGTTTTCCTTTTTGATGTCGATTCCCGCCATTGCAGGCGGCATGGTCGTGGCGGTCAAAGAGCGGGCGGAAGAGTATCAAGATCAGGGGGTTGAAGGCGTCAATGCGGTCGTGCAGGCATTCCTTTCGTGTTTTAGTCCTGCTTACCTATCTGGAGCCATCGCTGCGGCGGTGGTCGGTTTGCTCGCTATCTACTTGGTTCTGGCGGCCGTTCGACGTGGTCGATTGGAATTGTTTTCCTGGTATTGTTTTGCCGCCGGTATCGCTGGGGTTGTGTATTTCTCTGCCATCAGTGCAGTTTGATTTTTACCTTTCGGATGCCTCGAATCCTCCAACTGTTCAGTTGCCTGCTGTTTCTCCTTTCCGGAGCAAGGGGGGAGGTGAGGATCAAGCTGGCGGATGGTTTTGATTATCCTGTCGGTAAACCGGATGCCGCAGGGTATTACAAAGCCCGGGGGCTGCGCTTGAGGCCACCTGTGCATTACGGAGAAGACTGGAATGGCCGGGGTGGTGGGGATACGGATCTTGGCGATCCGATTTATTCAATTGCCGACGGCGTGGTGATGTTTGCCTATCAGCTCAAAGGCGGCTGGGGGCGCGTTGTTTTGCTGCGTCATGCGTATCGTGACACCCAATCCGGGAAGGTGAAATTTATCGATTCCCAGTATGCGCATCTCCGTTCGATGTCGGTCAAGACGGGTGAGTTGGTTAAACGTGGGCAGAAAATTGGGACCCTCGGTGGAAATGCGGGTATGTATCCTGCCCACTTGCATTTTGAGATGCGGCATAATCTGCACATTGGCATGCAACGTGACAGCGTGCCCCGAACCTTGACTCATTGGGCCGACCCCACGGCTTTTATCAAAGCCCACCGACGTTTGAAGCGTGATTGGCGTAAACACAAGGTTCCCATCGGCACCTACAAGCCGTATAAAGGATTTCGCGGACTTTAATGATACCATGGCTTCGGAACGTAAACCGGGAAGGATGAAGGGGCTGGCCATTTGTGCCTTGGTCGCCATTGCTTGTTATATTTATTTGGAGCGAGTTCCTCCAAGTAGCGGGGAAGGAAGCTCGGAGCTTTCACCTGTTGTCATTGATGCCGGTTCGCCATACGACCTTTTATCTGCCGCCACGCTGGTGGATCATCGGCATAACGACGGCGACAGCTTTTGGGTGAAACATGAGACCGGGGAGACTGAGTTTCGCTTGTATTACGTGGACACCCCGGAAAGTCGGGCGAAAACCTACCGGAATGGAGAAAATAACCACCGGAGGATTGCCCAGCAGGGTGATTATTTTGGTGGGCTCGACCAAAAGCAATGCACCCGGATCGGGGCTGAGGCCAAGGAGTTTGTATTGAATCTTTTGCGTGCAGGGAAATTCCGCGTTGCCACACGTTGGGAGAGCGTCTATGGCTCGCCCCGCAAGTATGCCTTTGTGCTGGTCACCATCGACGGGCGTGAATGCTATTTGCACGAGGTTCTGGTGGCCCGCGGGTTCGCTCGGATTCATACCAAGCCGGCTGTGATGCCTGACGGGACCTCGACCCAACAACAGAAAAAGCGACTCGCAACCATCGAAGCGGATGCGCGTAGCCGGCGTCTTGGAGCCTGGGGGATCAAGTGATCACCGGGAAAACGTCCACATGCCATGCCCTGCAACAAACACCTGAAATAGAACATCTTCACCATGCTCGCCAAACGTATTATCCCATGCCTGGACGTGACCGACGGTCGCGTTGTCAAAGGAACCAATTTTGTGGACCTTCGCGATGCCGGCGACCCGGTTGAATGTGCCGTGGCCTATAATGAGCAAGAGGCTGACGAGCTCGTGTTTCTCGATATCACAGCTTCGTCAGATGAGCGGAAGACCATGGTGGACGTGGTTCGCAGAACGGCCGAAAAATGCTTTATCCCACTGACCGTTGGCGGTGGTATCCGTAGCGTCGAGGACATGCGTGAAATGTTGCTGGCCGGTGCTGACAAGGTCGGGATTAACACCGCTGCGGTAACCCGCCCGGAGTTGATCAATGAAGGCTCCACGGCCTTTGGTAGCCAGTGCATCGTGGTGGCGATCGACGCCAAACGGGAAGGTCCAGGGAAGTGGGGCGTTTACACTCATGGCGGTAGAAAGCCGGTTGGCTTGGATGCGATCGAGTGGGCCAAGGAGGTTTACGAACGCGGCGCCGGTGAAATCCTGCTGACCAGTATGGATGCCGATGGCACCAAAGCCGGATACGATATCGAACTGACCCGTGCGGTGAGTGAAGCGGTTGGCATCCCGGTGATTGCTTCCGGTGGAGCCGGCAACCTTCAGCACATGGTCGACGTGCTCAAGGATGGCAAAGCTGATGCCGTGCTGGCCGCCAGTATTTTCCACTTTGGTGAGCACACCGTGGGGGAAGCCAAGGAACTCTTTTCTGAACAAGACGTTCCCGTCCGCCATTAGAGGTGCCCATTCGCCAAAGACTTGGCTCTTTTGGTGGGGAGGGCTGCCATACCTGCGCTTCCTGTCCGTAATTGGACAAAGCATGTGATCCGTCTAGGGAATCGGTTGAACGACCCGCGGGCTTGTGGTGGGATATCGCGCATGACCATGCGATTGCTAGTTTGTGCTTCCTTGTTATCGGTCGGCGTGCTTTCCGCCGCTAATCCGATTATTCCCCAACCTGTCAGCTACCAGGAAAAGCCGGGGGCTTGTTCGATTCAGGCTGGAGCTTTTGTCTACGCCCCACAGGCCGAGCTACCCAGCTACTTAAAGTCACTCAACGAGGCGACGGGTTTGAAACTGCGGATGGCGCCTGCTGATGCGGCCTGTGCGATTCAGTTCTTGAGCGGTGAAATGCGCGGAAGTCAGGCGAAAGGGCAGACCATGCCTGATGGAGCCTATCACATGCGCGTGTTACCCAAGGTGGTCAATATTTACGCGGATTCTCGAAGTGGGCATTTTTACGGGCTGCAATCCTTGCTGCAGATCTTGCGCGCCGGGGAGAAAAACAAAGGGCAAATCAGTGTGCCCTGCGCCGAAATCGATGACGCCCCTCGCTTTGCTTGGCGCGGGTTCATGCTCGACGAATCACGGCATTTTTCCGGCGAAGATGCGGTGAAGTGCCTGCTTGATACGATGGCATATTACAAAATGAATCGTTTTCATTGGCATCTGACCGATTCCCCTGGCTGGCGGATCGAGATTAAGAAATACCCAAAACTGACCAGCGTGGGCGGGATTGGAAACCAAACGGACCCGAAGGCTCCGGCGGCTTATTACACCCAGGATCAGATCCGGGACATCGTTGCCTATGCCAAGGCACGCCATATCAACGTGATCCCGGAAATCGATATGCCGGGCCATGCTTCGGCCGCATGCCGCGCATACCCTGAGTTTAGCGGTGGGGGATCGAAAAAACATCCGGATTTTACCTTCAACCCCGTGGATCCGGCGACCGATGCCTTTTTAAACGACATTCTCAAGGAAGTGGCCGGGCTCTTTCCCGACGCCGGGGTGATTCACTTCGGTGGTGATGAGGTGCATTTCGGTTGGGACCAATGGCCGGAACTCGCAGGAGTCAAGAAGCTGATGAAAGAGGAGGGGCTTAAACTGAAGGATATCGAGACCCGCTTCAACCTGCGTTTTGCCAAGGTGATCAACGGGCTGGGATTCAAAACCGGAGGCTGGGATGAAATCGCCCGGACCGGGATGGACCCGAAACAATCGGTCGTCTTCTGGTGGCGGCACAACAAACCCAAGGAGCTGAGCCACGCCCTGAATACGGGTTACGACGTCGTGCTCTGCCCGCGTCGGCCATGTTACTTCGACTTCGTTCAGCACGCCTCCCATAAGTCGGGCCGCCGCTGGGGGGGCTTTAATCCTCTGTCCGATACCTATGGTTTTCCTGATGCCCTGAAACTACCGGTGGAGCCAAAGGGAACGATCCTGGGGATCCAGGCTTGTTTGTGGACGGAAACGACGATCACCCAGGAAAGGCGCGATTTTATGACCTTCCCCCGATTGCTGGCACTGGCCGAGGCTGCTTGGACACCGAAAGAAAGCAAAGACTTCGCTGGGTTTGAAAAGCGTTTGCAACCTCAGCTTCCTGAGCTGAAAGCCCGTGGAATCGGCTATTACGATCCATTTGGTAACAGCCCGGAGGTAAAAAAATGATTTTTGTCCGAGATCGGAAAAATCAATGAAAAAAATGCTTGCGCAGAAGCAGGGCTCTGCCTAGTTTCCGCCCGTCCAAGCAAGCCTCAGGCCGCAAGGACACTTGAAATCCCCCAATATAAAGTGCGCGATTAGCTCAGTGGTAGAGCAATGCCTTGACATGGCAGAGGTCACTGGTTCAAATCCAGTATTGCGCACCATCTCTTTCCCGCTAGAAATAGCTACCAAACGCTGCAACTACAACGGTTGCAGCGTTTTTGTTTGCTCAGGCCCCGCAGAGCGGGACGAATGCCCGGGTTTGAAGATCATTAAGAGCGATTTTTAAGATTTTTTCACAGTTTTGTATATATACCGTAAAATTATCTTGAGCTTTGTGTTTGTTTGCTCATAGTAGAGACTACTCTGAAATCAGGTATTCAGCTGCACCTGCAATATTTGACGAAGCGCAAACTAACAAAAATTAACGAAAATGAAAAAAACGATATTACTCCCCTTAATGAGTTTGTATGCGGGCTCTTTGAGCGCGGCAACCGTCAATGTCTCCCAAGACGGTGCCATTAACGGCCAAAATGATGGAGGTGGATACGGCAACAATAACCAGGTGCTGAACGGCGGCACGGCAACACATATTGCGACTTGGATGCCCGGCCCCCCAGGAGCTTGGCAATATACCCGCAAGCTGTTTCTTGGCTTTGATACTAGTGGTATTGATCTGAGTGCGGTATCTGCAGCTTCCATCACCGTTAATACTGGGGCAGGCTCGGCGAGTCAGAATGAAGCCCTGGGGTTTAATGCATACCTTGTCGACGACTTGGCTGGGGGGGATCAATTTAGTGAGACCACCCTTACCTGGGACTTGGCAACAACAAACGGCTGGAACCAAGACGGAAATGCTGT
Source organism: Oceaniferula marina (assembly GCF_013391475.1). Classification (NCBI taxonomy): domain Bacteria; kingdom Pseudomonadati; phylum Verrucomicrobiota; class Verrucomicrobiia; order Verrucomicrobiales; family Verrucomicrobiaceae; genus Oceaniferula; species Oceaniferula marina. Next base: position 124,871 of record NZ_JACBAZ010000007.1, read on the forward strand.
TGATTCGCAGCGTACGCCAGGTCAGTTCATTGGTAATGTTGCCTGGGCTGGAAATGATTCGTTAATGACGTTCAATTTTAGCGCAGCGGCATTAACTGGGCTTCAAGGTGATACCAACTCTTTTGCTACCATCGTTCTTGTTCCTGATGCTCCTACTGGTGGCTCCTATCTCGGAAACGATGCCTTTGCCTCGACAGGTCCTAGGTTTCTATCCAAGGAGAGCGGAAATGGGGCTGTGCTTGATCTAACCGTGGTTCCTGAGCCTAGTTCTACGGCACTGGTTTCTATCGGATTGATCGGTGGACTTTTGCTTCGCCGCCGCTAAGTCGGTTCATTTTTTAATCCATAGACCTCGCTGCAGGCTGAGCTTGCTGCGAGGTCTTTTGGGTTTTCATCTTTGGTTTATAGGCATAAGGTGACGCATGGTCAAACCATCCCAAGTACTACAGCGACAAATCGAGAAGGCTGTGTTGCTCGCGCAGCAGGGGCGTTTTGATATTGCTATACCTCGTTATGTGAAGCTCATCAAGCGCTTGCCTGATGATCCAGAGTTGCGTCTTCAATTGGCCAATGCGCTTGGTTTGTCTGGTCGACGGGCCGAGGCTCATCATCAACACGAGGTCCTTCGTGCGGCACTTGGGGCCAAACCTGAGCTGGAGGTGCGAATTGGTCGCGATTTGTTCCAGTGGCAAGATTATGAAGGGGCTCTGAATGTGTGGGATAGGCTATATTCAGTTGAGTCAAATTGGATGAGTGAGGCTTTTTATCACCGGATCCGCACGTCTGAAAGGCTGGGTCGGATTTCCGAAGCTCGCATGGCACTTGAAGAAGCTCAAATGGCGAAGGTTGTTGGCTCCGGATGGGGGTGGGATTGGCTCGCAGGTCGACTCGCTGAGCGTGAAGGGAAGCTGGATGAAGCCGAAAGCTATTATCGTTCTGGTCTTGATAAAGCTGGTGAAAATGAGAAGGCTGGTTGCCGATGTTCATTAGCCCGTTTGGCTTTGCGAAAATGTGACGGAGCATCGCTGAGCGCTGAAATTAAGAGCCTTCAGACTTTGAGAGGAGCTGAGGCTGCAGAAATTCGTAAACTTTTCCCGTTGTCTAACGATCCTGCAGTGATGCCGCAAGCTCTTGATGCGGCCCCAGATATGCCGAATCTCATTGTTCTTGTCGGTTTTCCCCGTGCGGGAACTACGCTATTGGCTCGTCTTCTGGCTGAGCGGTTTGGTATACCGGTTTCAGAAGAATATCCCTACCTTGAGCAGTTGATCAATCGCTGGGGTCAACCCGGTCGCCAGTTTCCGGATCCTGAGACATTGGCCCATAAAAATGTTCGATTACGGGGCAAGGCCATAGAGTCCTACTGGCAGGCACAGCGAGAAACGTTGAAAAATGATTTCGCTGCAGGTGATTATTTAATAGACAAAAATCCATCACAGGCGGGTTTACTACCGTGGTTGGTCGGGCTGATTCCAGGGTTACAGGTGATCTGGTGTGAACGCGATCCAAGGGATCTCTGGCTCAGTTCAGTGACTTTGGATGTGCCCGTAAATCCTGTGAGCTGTTGGTGGCAGGATCCTACTCATTTTGCTTCTTGGGTTAGAAGCCAACATGCTCTTTCCGAGAAGTTGCAAGAACATCTCGAACCCAGTCGCTTCCAACGTGTTGATTATGCGGAACTCGTTGATGCTCCTGTGCGCGTACTGGAGAGGTTGGAAAGCACGATGAAATTACCCCGAAGTGATAAAACGATAAAACTCGAATCGCCACGCTCTCCTAGTTATGCTGAAGCGGTTGAGCCTCCTCACAAGCGTGCATTCGGTCGCTGGCCGAAACTTGTCTCTGACCTTGATCCTAGCTCGGTTGCTATCATGGAGGGAGTGGCTATTGATCTTGGGTTTACTGGTTGAGCTCGGAATGCTCGGGGGGTGAAGGTCGGGGCGGATTGAGGATTCGCCGATCTGTGCCAGCGATACTACGATTCCCAAGTGGCATATGAGGTTGGGGCATGTGGACATATAATGAGGACACAGAAACTTCTTGAAATTTTAAGGCCGAAGTGGAGACTCCCCCGCGTAATAATGAGCTTGTATTCAGACTATTTAAAAGAAATTGAGGATCGTAAAGGCCAGGGACTGCATCCTAAGCCTATCGACGGTGGAGAGCTTTTGAGTGAAATCATCAGCCAGGTCAAAGACGTGGACCATGCTCACCGCAAAGAGTCTCTCAACTTCCTTATCTACAATACCTTACCCGGCACCACAAGCGCTGCTGGAGTGAAGGCTGCGTTTTTAAAGGAAATCATCCTGGGAGAATCCGTGGTTGAAGAAATTGCGCCGGCATTTGCCTTTGAGCTGCTCTCACATATGAAAGGTGGGCCATCGATTGAGGTTCTCCTCGATTTGGCGCTTGGTGACGATGCTGCGATTGCCCAGCAGGCAGTGGAGGTGCTTAAAACCCAAGTGTTCCTCTATGATGCCGACACGGATCGACTCGAGGCCGCATTCAAAGCCGGCAGCCCGATTGCCAAAGAAATTTTCGAAAGCTACGCGAAGGCCGAATTCTTCACCAAGCTCCCTGAAATTCAGGAGGAGATCAAGGTGGTCACCTACATCGCAGGGGAAGGGGATATCTCAACGGACTTGCTTTCTCCCGGTGGGGAGGCTCACTCCCGTTCTGACCGTGAGCTTCACGGAAAGTGCCTGATTTCTTCTGAAGCACAGCAGGAAATATCCGCACTCCAGGCGAAACACCCGGAAGCCCGCGTGATGCTGATCGCGGAAAAGGGAACAATGGGTGTGGGGTCCTCCCGGATGTCCGGAATCAACAATGTGGCACTGTGGGCCGGCCATCAGGCGAGTCCATACGTGCCATTCGTTAATATCGCTCCGGTCGTCGCCGGAACCAATGGGATTTCTCCTATTTTCCTTACGACCGTCAGTGTGACCGGCGGTATCGGTATTGACCTGAAAAACTGGGTGAAAAAGAAGGATGCAGAGGGCAAGGTGGTGCTGGATGCTGACGGCGAGCCCGTGCTTGAAGAAGCCTACTCGGTGGCAACCGGAACGGTCCTGACCATCAACACGCAGAAGAAAAAACTCTATAATGGTGAGCAGGAGCTGGTGGACGTGTCCTCCGCATTCACACCGCAGAAGGTCGAATTCATGAAGGCCGGTGGCTCTTATGCCATCGTCTTCGGTAAAAAACTGCAGACGTTTGCCGCCAAGGTGCTGGGAATCGAAGCTCCTCAGGTCTATGCCTCTCCCAAGGAGATTTCCCATGAGGGCCAGGGGCTCACGGCCGTTGAAAAGATTTTCAACCGCAATGCTGTGGGGGTGACCAGCAAAGAAGATCTCCTCGCAGGCTCAGACGTCCGGGTCGAGGTCAACATTGTTGGCTCTCAGGACACCACTGGTCTGATGACTTCTCAGGAATTGGAAGCGATGGCGGCCACCGTGATTTCTCCCATCGTTGACGGGGCCTACCAATCCGGCTGTCATACGGCTTCGGTTTGGGATAAAAAAGCCCAGGCGAACATTCCGCGTTTGATGAGCTTCATGCACAAGTTTGGCTTGATCACCGCCCGTGACCCGAAAGGGGAGTATCACGCGATGACCGATGTGATTCACAAGGTGCTCAACGATCTTACCGTGGACGACTGGGATATCATCATCGGAGGGGATTCCCACACCCGGATGTCCAAGGGGGTTGCCTTTGGTGCGGACTCCGGAACCGTGGCCCTCGCTCTCGCAACCGGAGAAGCCACGATGCCGATCCCCGAGTCTGTGAAGGTTTCCTTTAAAGGGGAGATGAAAGATCACATGGACTTCCGTGATGTGGTGCATGCGACGCAGCTGCAGATGCTGGAGCAGTTCGGTGAGAATGTTTTCCAAGGGCGCATCATTGAGGTGCACATCGGAACTCTCCTCGCCGATCAGGCATTCACCTTTACCGATTGGACGGCTGAGATGAAGGCAAAGGCCTCAATCTGTATTTCCCAGGACGAGACTCTGATCCAATCGCTGGAAATTGCCAAGAGCCGCATCCAGATCATGATCGATAAGGGGATGGATAACGAGAAGCAGGTGCTGCAGGGGCTGATTGACAAGGCGAACAAACGCATTGCCGAAATCCGCTCCGGTGAGAAACCACCACTCGCCCCGGATGCCAATGCCAAGTATTCTGCTGAGCTTGTTGTGGATCTCGATGTCATCAACCAGCCGATGATTGCAGATCCCGATGTGCATAACGAAGATGTTTCCAAGCGTTATACGCACGATACCATTCGCGATCTCGATTTCTACGGCGGTAAGAAGGCCGTCGACCTTGGTTTCGTAGGTTCCTGCATGGTGCATAAGGGTGATATGAAGATTCTCGCTCAAATGCTCAAGAATCTCGAAGCGCAGCAGGGGGATGTGAAGTTTAATGCGCCTCTCGTGGTGGCCGCTCCAACGTACAATATCATTGATGAACTCAAGGCTGAAGGCGACTGGGACATTCTCCAGAAGTATTCCGGGTTCGAGTTCGACGATGAGGCTCCGAAAAACGAGGCGCGGACCGAGTATGAGAACATGATGTATCTCGAGCGCCCTGGATGTAACCTCTGCATGGGCAACCAGGAAAAGGCCGCAAAGGGTGATACCGTCATGGCAACATCCACACGTCTTTTCCAAGGGCGCGTGGTCGCTGACTCCGACCGCAAGAAGGGCGAGTCTCTTCTTGGTTCCACGCCACTTGTGGTCCTCTCCGCCATCCTTGGCCGTATCCCTACCATCGAAGAATACAAGGCTGCGGTTGAGGGGATTAATCTCACGACCTTTGCTCCACCACTCAAGGAGCTCAGCGCCTGATTTCTTAAAGCAATAAAAACGCTTTCATCAGTGCGGCTCGCTTGCGGGTCGCACTTTTTTTGTGTGCGTCCGGTAGGGCGCACCGACCTGCGGCGAGCATAAAAGAGTCAAACTTGTAAGTCTGACAGCCCCACTGGGAGAATGGTATTACGCCTCTTCTTCTTCGAGTTCGTCTTCGATGAAGGCTTCGAGAAGTTCGGGGACTTCCCAGAGTTCGGAGTGAAGTTCCTCCTCGATTTCCGAGAGGTGAGAGGATTCGACTTCCGTGAACTGGCTGGTTTCGACCGCTTTCCTTCGACACCATTGACTGGAATTGAAGACGTCCACAATCTGAGCTGCTCCGATCAGGTCGAAAGACTTGATGACCTGATCTTGATTGATCGGGCTACTCCAAAATTCTTGAAGTCCTTCTTGCTCGACGAAACCGACCGTGTCAACGACGTCGATGACTGCTTGTTCGTTTCGGGAGAGAGGGCGCTCTTGGGAGGCGTTTTCAAGGGTATCGACGAGAATTTCAATAGCGTCGCTGAATTCAGTGGCGGACGTGAGTCCTCTGTCATCTCTGGCTTCCATGATATATAGATTCGTGTAGAAGGGTTGCTAGCCAAGGGCGGGTATTTTTGTCAACCCGTTCCCTGAAAAAAAGTGCAGTTTGTGAACTCCAGAGCACATTCAGGCGAAACCGTCAGCATGATGGCCATCTGGAATGGGGATTTTTCAAAGCGGATGGCGTGAATGGGGTTCTTATCCCAACTCAAAGTTATACCCGTTACTTTTCATCATTGGCATTAGAGGTGCCCGTAAGCGATAGGTTTTGGGCAAACCTTGATCTTTGAAAATTAAAAATCCTGACAATCCTGTCAGCGCCGCAGGCATCACCGAGATCATCTCCCTAATGTAGGAGCCCTGCGGGGGGGGAATGAACTTGCGGGTCTGGGTTCGAAATGGCAGTATGGCGTCAGCTGCTTTTTTACGATCTGCCCTGCGGCTGTTATGGACGTCAAGAAATCCCGCCATGAAATCTTCAGTTAAATATTTTATCATCCTCGCATCATTTACGGCGGTCTACTCGATCTTCAGCATGTTGCTGATGAGTGACATTGGTCAGTTCTTCGCCATGCCGAAGTCATGGATCATTGCCTACTACGAACATGCATTTTTGTTGGGGTTGGTGAATGTGATACTTTTGCTTGGGTTGTGGTATCTGCATTTGGTGCGCAAAGTCGGACGCCTGTGGGTCATGCTTGTTGCCACCGTGGGGGTATTGCTTTGTATTTTTGCGGCTAACATGATGAACACCCTGTTGTTTCCAACCAAACAACATACCGCGACTTATGTATCCGTCACCGAGGCCGATCGCGTATTGGCGGATGAACAGGTGATCTATGTGTTGGAAATCAATGGAGAAGTGCGTGGTTACCCTCAAGATCATTTGGAGTTGCCGCATGTAGCGGGTGGGGATTTTGGAGGTCAAGAGGTTGTGATGACTTACTGTGGTCTGAGTAACTTACCTGTCGCCATGAATCAGGATTTGGGGTCGGGTGAATCCGATCTTAGGGTGATGGCTCAGGTTCATAACAATCTTATTTTAAAAGACAATGAAACCGGAGAGCTTGTTCAACAAATTACAGCAACCACTGAGTTTGGTGATAAGCAGCTGGAAGTGTATCCGAATACGATGATGACTTGGAAGAGTTTCAAGCAGCTTTACCCGGAGGCTGAAGTCTTTGTCTATTCGTTTGATCGAATGCTTGATCCCATTTTCCGTTGGTTCTTTGCCGCTACGCTTGAGATCCAAAACGACCGAAGCAAAGGGGCTGCTTTTCCTACCGTGTCGCTTGATGACGACCGGTTAAACCCAAAAGAAGCGGTGTGGGGTTACCGTGCTGGTGATCGGCAAATTGCATTCACCAAGGAGTTTGCCAAACAGCATCCAGTCTATCCATTTGAATTTCAAGGTGAGCCTCTCGTGCTTACCTATGATAAAACGCATGACATTATCACCTTGTTCTCCAGGTTGAAAGACGGCGAGGAGCTGGACTTTCATTCGATTGATTTCAGAGGGCAGACCGATTCGGGCAAATTGGATCAAAAGCCATTGTATAATGGCGTCTACTGGATGGTCTGGACGCATTGGTTCCCTGATACCCAGTTGAATGATCAGGAGTGACCGGTCTACCGTGAAGCTCTACCGCCGTTGTTTGAGGTGCAGGTGAAGGATGCGGGAGAGCTCTTCATGCGTTTGGGGGTGCAAATGCGCTTCGTGGTTTTTGGGGACAATTTTTTCGGACGCGGCGCCATCGAGATGGGAACTCCAGTAAGGAACAACACCGTCTGAGCTTTCGGCCAGGGGTTGGTTTTTGCCACGGTTACCGATGATGGAATGGTAGCTGACGCTTGAATTGAATGGCTGCTTGATCAACAGCTCCAGGGCGGGGTTGTCTGGTTTGAGCTGAGTGACGGAGTTGGATGGTCCTTGGTTGATGATGGAGCGCCCGAGGTTGGTCATACTTGCCGCGGTGTCGTTGATCTGTAGGCTGAAGATACTTTGGGGAAGTTCGATCAGTGCAGATCCGATTTTGCCAATCCAGTTGCTGGCGAGTTCGCTGCCGCGGTGGGGTGTTGCGATGAACACAACGCGTTCAACCTGGTGGAGCGTTGGGTTGTCGAAGAGCACCTTGACCTTGGAATAGGCGGATTCAGAGTCTTGCTGTGATGGCGTTTTTTCAAAGATTTGGTTGAAAAGTTCCTGACTAAAGGTGCGGCTTTGGACGGATGATAGTAGCCCCCCCATACTGTGTCCAACGAGGACGGTTCGATTGAGTTTGGGGTTCTGTTCGTGTGCATGGCTCTGGTAAAACTTTAAGAGGTCTTTCCTGAAGTTGGCCCCCGAAATAATAGGCGGGTAGCTCGTCGGGTAGAAGTAATAGAGGAGTTGATAGTTTTTTCGTAATACGGGGTCTGAAGCCAGATGGTTGGTCATGGTGGTCCAGGTTGAGGGTTGGGATATCAGTCCGTGAGTGAGGATGACCGGGATCTTGTCGGGATCGTAGGGCCCCAGGGAAAAGAGGCCGGTTTTGATTTGGTAGTCTTCCGGGGATACCGCTATTTTGAGTCCTAAGTGACCGGACTGAGTGGAGGCTATCGCCGCAACCGGGGCTGAAAAGTCAGCAGCAAGGATTCGTTTTTGTCCGGTGATGCGAGATGTTTCGGCTTTGAGTAGATTGGTTAGGGTGAGCCTTGCCTGTCCGGGTGATGGGAAGTCGACGATGGCATTGATGGGCATATCCATGCCGTTGGGGGGGATGAGAGGTGTGGTTTTCTGTCGAAAGGGTGTTTGTTCTCGGTGGGCGACAAGTGCCGCTCCGAGGCCGGGGCGTTTATGATGGTATTGCCCGACCCGGCCGTAGGTATGGGTGTCGAGGGGGTGGATTTGATCGAAAAACGAAGGATGATAGGTATGTGGCGAGCTGGTGTTGAGGGCAATGGTCCGACCGCTTACTTCGATGCGCTTACGATGGTCCTGAGGTGTGATGTGGAGTTGGGTGATTCGGGCGATTTGGCCGGTGGCATGGGTATAGAGTTCATTGGCCAAGGTGATGCGTTTGTCCGATTCGGTGTGAGGTGGTGTGCTCGGGCTGTTTTTGATGATGGGCCAGAGGGCTTCAGCGGCATCCAGGTAGTGAGGCATGGCAGCCCCAGGTGATGGTTGGTGTCGTTTTTTGGTTTTGGCAATCGCCTGTTCGGCAACGGCGATTCTTTCGCTGATCGATTCCGGAGATTGGGCATTGCGTTGTTTCATCGAGCGCAATCCTTCGCGGGATGTCGATGAGATCCATGCGCGGTTGAGGATGGATGCCTGAGAGTCTTGGTAGCTGCTGTGTAGTGCTTGTTGTTTGAAGTAGGGTGACGACGAACATGCGCAAAGAACCAAGGATGCCAGCATGAGGGCGCCGAGGTAAGCAAGGGGGGAGGTGTTTCGGGGATGGGTCATGATGGGTGAGTTGTCGCAGTTGAAAGGAGGGCGTTAGGCCCGGGACATGCCTCGTTCATTGAGCCGGTTTTGCGGCGTCTGAATGGCATACCTTGCTTTTAACAAGAGTCCCTGACTCGGGCAAGGAGCGAAATGTGTTTCTTGTCACGCCACGCACAACAGCACTGGCTGGAAACAGATGTTGACCTGATTGTTGAATGTCCCTAGGGTTAAGCAAGATACTCAAAAAGCTATGAAAATGATTCTATCCCCAATAAAGTTCCTGTTGTGCTCCTGTTTCTGTTTGGCGCAGCTTTCTGAAATGGTATCCGCTGAGGATACTCAAGCTTGGCCGCGGAGTTATGAGCTCGGTAAGGATGAAGTGGCCTTTTACCAGCCCCAGATACTGGAGTGGGATGAGTTCAGAAAATTGGAGGCCAGCGTGGCGATCGCGGTGAAGCTCGACGGCCAGGAGCCTACATTTGGGGCGATGACCGTTTCGGCGTCCACGGTAGTGGATCAAGATAAGAACAGCGTCAGGATCGGAGCCCGGACATTGGGGGATATCAAGTTTCCCGAACTTGAACCCGCTGACGCAACAAAAGCCAAGACCTTGGTGACATCGGTGATGACCCCTGACCGCTTATTGGATGTTCCTCTTGATTCGATGCTGGCCGCAATGAACCGGGCTGATAGCATGACAGATGAAACCAATGTGAATCTGGATCCTCCACCTATTTTCTATAGTGACAGCCTGTCGATCTTGGTGACCTTCTTTGGCGAACCCGAGTTGAAGCCTGTGATTCAGGATGATACTTCTCTGCTTTTTGCCGTGAACACCAACTGGGATGTTCTTTTTGATACAGCTTCTTCGAAGTATTATTTACTGGCCGAAACCCAATGGGTCATGAGCTCGGATGTGAAGGCCGGTCCATGGGAACCCGCTAAGAGTCTTCCGGATTCGTTTAAGAAAATCCCGAACGACGAAAACTGGTCCGATGTCACCTCCCGTTTGGGCCTGCTCGGAGGGGCGGCTCAAGCACCGCGGGTTTTTGTTTCCGATCAGCCCGCGGAGTTGATTCAGACGCAAGGGGCTCCCCAGATGTCGCCGGTGTCGGGAACCCGGCTGATGTATGTGACCAACACCGAGGACGATTTGTTTTTTCTGCCGGCACAAAAAAATTACTATTATCTGACGGCTGGCCGTTGGTTTGCAGCGTTGGACTTGAATGGCCCTTGGACGGCTGCGAGTTTGAACCTTCCGGAAGACTTTCAAAAGATCCCCGAGGATCATGTAAAAGCCTATGTCCGCGTATCAGTTCCCGGCACGCCCGAGGCGGATGAAGCAATCATTCTGGCCTCCATTCCGGATACCGCAACGGTGAACCGCGAGTCGGCCACTGTGGAAGTGATCTACGATGGCGAACCGAAGTTTGAGCCTGTGCCAGGGGCTGATGGTGTGAAGTTTGCCGTGAATACGGAGTTTGATGTCTTTATGGTCGGGGATGCTTACTATTGCTGTTATCAGGGGGTCTGGTTTGAGGCGAAAAGTCCGACGGGGCCCTGGGTGGTATGTGACAAGGTCCCTGCTGCGATTTATTCCATTCCTCCGGAGAGTCCCAAGCATAACGTGACCTATGTCCAAGTCTATGAATCGACGCCTTCCACTGTGGTGGTAGGGTCGACATCCGGCTATTCCGGATCCTATGTTGCCCGTGGCCTGCTTGTTTTTGGTTTGGGATACTGGTTAGGCCATTCGCACCGGCACGACCACGTTCATCATTACCATTATTACCGGAAACCCTACTGGTATGGATACGGTCATGGTTGTCACTATCGCTATGGTTCCGGGTATGTAGCTCGTGGCGGTTATCGTTATGGACCCTATGGTGGTGCTGGCTACGCTGCGGCTTATAACCCGCGCACCGGAACCTATGCCCGGGGTGGTTATGCGTATGGACCGCGTGGAGCGGCCGCTGGTAAGGCTGCTTACAATCCGTGGACCGGCAAGGGGGCCGCCAGAGGGGGAGTAAAAACTCCGTATGGTTCCTGGGGTCGTTCTGCAGTGGTGAGAGATGACGACTGGGCCCGCTCCGCCCACCGATCGAATTGGAAGGGTTCAGTGCGTGGTGTTCAGACATCTGAGGGAGGAGGCGCTGTCCGGGTGAATCGTAAATACGGCAAAGATGGTTTCATCGGCAAGACCGGCAACGGGGATGTCTATACGGGCCGGGACGGCAATCTTTACCGCAAGACGGATGATGGTTGGGAAAAACGTCAGAATGGTGGTTGGCAGAGTGCTCCCGAACCGAATCGGGCGGCTCGAACTTCCCAGACCGGAAACCGCCAACCGCAGACTCGGCCAACAACACGACCAAGTACGAACCCAACAACCCGTCCAAGTACAAATCCGACAACTCGTCCAAGCACGAATCCCAATGATAGGACGCGCCCATCGACAACGCCCCAACGCAGTGGATATACCAATCGTCAGAATACGCCGTCGCAACTAAACCGGGATGCCTACTCCCGTCAGAGAAGTCATACTCAAAGTTCTAAAGCCAGATCAAGTAATCGGGGGAGTTCTAATCGTTCCAGTGGATCAAGTCGATCCAGCCGCGGAGGCGGCCGATCCGGTGGTAGCAGACGCTAAGGAGCGTGCAGAATCCTTATTGAGGCGATGAATGATTTCATTTTGCGGACGAAGTTGATTCGTCCTGTAATAGATAACGATGCTCTCGAGCGGCCCAAGTTGCTTGAGCGCCTTGATCTCGGGCTTGACCGCGCGCTGACGTTGGTGTCAGCACCGGCGGGGTTCGGGAAAAGCACGCTGATCAGTCAGTGGGTGGGGTCGCTTGACGATTCGTGGAACGCTTGCTGGTACTCGGTGGATCCGTCGGATGACAATCTGCGCGAGTTTTTGCTCTATGTAGTGACCGCTATTCGGGAACATGAGCCGGATGCCTGTCCTCAGTCGATGGAGCTGGTTCAAGCGGCCGATTTGCCAGAGGCCTCGCTGGTGGCCCGTGTCTTTATCAATGAGGCTCTGGATTTAAAGAAGAAGATTCTCTTTGTGCTCGATGATTTTCATCGTCTCAGCGATCCGTCGATCCATCACTTTCTGACGACTCTTTTGTCGTATCCTCCCCCTAACTTTCATTGGGTGATTTTGGCTCGTCGCGACCCGGCCTTGGCTTTGAGTAAAATGCGGATGCTGGGAAACATCCAGGAGATCAGGATGGATGATCTTCGGTTTTCGCGGGAGGACATCCAGGCATTTTTATCAACGGCCGTGGATGGCGAGCTTTCCGATGACCTGATTGCTGTGGCGGAGGAGAAAATGAACGGCTGGGCCGTTGCGATGCAGTTGATGGTGGTGTCTCTGAAGAACCGAGGAGGGGGGGCTGCTGTGCAATGGCCATCTCTACCAGCGGAAGTAAGTGAACACCTGATCGAGGAAATCTTTACGGATGTTTCTACAAGTTTCCGTGAGATTGTCATACGCATGGCCTTGTTTGACCGGTTCTGTCAGGGGCTGAGCCAAGCTGTGATGCCTGAGGCGAAGGTGAGTGATTTTTATGCCTGGCTAAAGACCACGAATATGTTTGTGGTCAATCCGGCTCAGCGTGACGGTGAGGATGGATGGTTTTGCTTTCATCCGTTTTTTCGGGAGGCTTTACTCAAGTTTTTGAAGGTGGCCGTGCCTGATGAGGAAATCAAGATGATGCACCAGCGGGCTGCCGAATGGTTTGATTGTCAGGGCCTGGTTCAGGAATCGATTGCCGAGGCGTTACTGTCTGGCAATGCGATATTAGCAGGAGAGATCGTGGAGAACCATTTGCAGCGGCCTGAATGGCAGGGGGATTATTTTTTACGTGATCGTTGGTTGGCTGAATTGCCGCTTGAAGTGGTCGATCAAAGTGCTGTGCTGATGATTGCGGCGGCATGGAAAAAATACCGGGCCAACACCGATTGGATTTCAGCGGTGAAGAAGGCCGAGCTTGCTGCAGGGAAGGGGACGATGAATGAGAAGTCGGCCCGTTGGGTTCAGGCGAATCTGGCTTGTTTACGCTGTGCCTACCATTATACGAAGCGGGAGTTTCAGGAGGCGATCGATGCCGGCACCAGTGCCCTGTCGAGCTTGTCCCCTGAGCAGACACACTTGAGGGCGGTTACCGTCGGGATGCTTTCCCTTTCGTTCCGTAGTCATGGTGAAAACGCAGCGGCACTTCGGGTGATCAATGAAGGGCGTGAGTTATGCCAGTCTGACCCCGCGGCGATCGGAGTGATCTTGATTGCGGACTCACATCGTTACTTGATGTCGATGGATATGTCTGGCTTGTTGTCCAGTGCGACCCATTGTCTGGAGCATTGCGAAAAGCACGACTTGTTATCGATTGCTGATGTGGCGCGGGTTCTGGCTGGGTTTGCCTGTTACCAGCTGAACGATTTGCAGCAAGCTGAACGTCATCTTGCCCGCACCGATCTTGAATTGGCCCGGATGGATTATCGGAATGTGATTTGGACCCAGTGTTATCTCGTGCTCACCTATGCTGCCCAAGATCGTTGGCGGGACGCGGACGCGCTCGTTTCTCAGTTGCTCAATGATGTCAGAAGTCAGCCCAACCCGCTGTTTCTGGATCTTGTTGAATCGATCCAGGCCGAGCTGGCGCTTCGGCGGGGGCGTGTCTCCAAGGCTCAGCGATGGCTGGAGCAATGTGAGGCTCCTGTGTGTGAAGCCAAGGTTGTGAATCTGACGCCTGTGGCCGGCTATGTCCGAGTGCTTTTGAGTCAGGATTCCAAAGAGAGCCGAGATCAAGCAAAATCGATGATGGATGTGCTACTGAAAGATGCAGAAGCGGCACGTCTTACCGAGTCCCAGGTTCAGTGCTTGATCATGAAGTCTCTTTGGCACGCTCATGAGGGGAATCAGAACGAAGCCCGGATGTATCTGGGGGAGGCTGTATGCATGGCTCAACACGGGGGAGCATTGCGAGTATTTGTTGATTTTGGAGTGGAGCTGATTCCTTTACTGCAGAAATTGAAGTTGGGAACCGAAGGCGTGGAGTATATCGGAAATATCGTCAGGGCGATGAATCCGCCGGTCAAAGATGAGCCAGTAGTGGATTCAGCTCGGATACAGTCCACGGTGCATATGCCCCTGATGGAGTCGCTTTCGAAGCGGGAGTTTGAAGTGCTTCTCCTGCTGGCCAAACACTGCAGCAACAATGATATTTCCGATCAGCTGTTTATCTCGCTAGGCACCGTGAAGCGTCATGTTAGTAATATCTATCAAAAACTGGCAGTGCACGGTCGGAAGGAGGCCGTGGCCAAGGCACTTGGGTTGGGCTTGATTAAGTAGTGCGCTTGGAAGAGTTAGTGATTTTTCACTAAAAGATAGAAATACGAGGATCGTTGTTTTTGTTGCTTTGATTGTTGCTGTGCAGCTATCTTTGTTGACTGCTCAGTGATGGTGGTCGTTTCTCTTTCTGTGAAGCCCAGGATTGATTGGGTTTGGGCCCCATCGTGAACTCCAGCCTCCCGCCACTGGTGATTTCTTCGTGGGTCAGCCACGCCCGGTTGATGGCTTTGCCATTCAAGCTCAGCGATTGAACATACATATTTTTGGCCGAGTTATTGTGGGCTAGGATAACGAGTTCTTTCCCACGGTGGTATTTCGGGTTGAGTCGAACCGTTATTTTATCAAACAGGGGACTCCCGACGATGTAGATCCCGGACACCGGGTCAACCGGGTGGAAGCCCATCGCGCTGAGCAGATACCAGGCCGACATTTGGCCGACGTCTTCATTGCCACAGAGTCCTTTGACATCGGCAAAGTAGGCATTTTTCATAATCGTGCGAACCCACTTCTGGGTCAGCCATGGACGGTCGCCATACGGAAACATGTAGGCAACGTGGTGCACCGGTTCATTGGCGTGGTTGTAGTAATGGTTCCAGCCCGTGAATTGGCCTTCGGATTTGTCAAAGAACGGAATTAAATGGTCGAGAAACTTCTCCGTTCCTCCCATCAAATTGATCAAGCCCTGAACATCATGGGGGACATACCACCCCTGCTGGTAGGGATTGGATTCCACGCAGCCTGTGCCTTTGAGCAGACCCTGCCATTGATGCCAGGAGCCGTCTGCTTTTTTCGCCCGCATATTACCTACCGATGAATCATAGACCTTGCGGTAGTTCATGGCCGATTGGTAGAGGGCCTTGGCATCCTCAGTTTTGCCAAGCCCCTCGGCCATGACGGCAAGGCTGTAGTTGGCATAGGTCAACTCAAGTGTTCTAGAAATACAATTGGGAACATAGCCATACTCATTAAACTCCTGTCGCCCACTTCCATTACCCGAGGTGAAGACTGTTTTTCGACAAGCTTCGTAGGCTCGTTCAAGATCGTAATCGCGGATGCCTTTTTGATAAGCCTCGGCAATCACCGTAACCGCAGGGTCTCCAACCATACACCCACTGTAGGCATTGAGCATTTCCCATCGCGGTAAATAACCTTTGCCACTGAGCTCGGCCAGTTGAATCAGAGAGTTGACTTGATCGTTGACGATGTCCGGGCGAACAATCGTCAGGAAGGGGAATTGGCTGCGAAAAACATCCCATCCACTGAACAGAGTTCGATACGTGAACTTGTCAACTCGGTGGACTTGCTTGTCCGCTCCGATATACGACCCGTCAACATCGGAAACACCACGTGGATCTATGAATGAGTGATAGAGGCAGGTGGCAAAAACTGTTTTTTCGTCTTCCGTGCCTCCTTCGATGGCAACGCCGTCAATGGCGTTACTCCATAGTGCACGGGCTTGCTGGCGGACCGTTTCAAAGTCCCAACCGGGAATGTCATGTTGCAGGTTCGCTTTAGCCCCCTCGACACTGGTAAACGAGATGCCGACTTTCATTAGGACCTGTTCCCCTTTGCTCGTTGGAAACTCCAGATAGAATCCGCTGTTTTTTCCTGTGTGTTTACGCGTGCCCGGCATCACCTTGTCCCACTCCCATACTCCGAACTGGGTGATCGGCTTGCTGAATTGCGCATAGAAATGAACGGTGTAGTTGACCAAGCCTTTTCCCTTACCCCAACCACCATCCTTGTTTGAGCATTGCATGTAGCCTTGGATCGTGCGCTCATCTACCACTTCAACATGTTGGGTGCTGTGATGTTTGCGCACCTCTTTCATCCCGATCCGGCGTGCCAGATCAATCTGGATTCGACTGGTTTGAGCTTCAGGGTAGGTGAAACGAATCATGCCTGCACGTGGGGCTGCAGTGAGTTCGGTTCGAATTCCGTATCGCTTCAAATTCACCGAGTAGTATCCAGCCTTGGCAATCTCCTCATCGTGACTGTATTTCGATTTTGCTGGATGTCTCATATCCGGCCACTTTCCAGTCCGCATCCATTGCCGTTCACCAGTGGTCGGCATGACTTGAAAATTTCCCAGGTCACCATACCAACCGATTCCACTCATGTGAGTGAAACTAAAGCCTTCGATGCTGGTGTGATGGGTTGAATATCCTGAGCCGTGGTCACCCCCAGTGATGGTGTCGGGGCTGAGCTGAACCAATCCGAATGGAGTGCATGGTCCGGGGAAGGTTTTTCCCAGTCCGTGGCTTCCCTTTTCCTTTTTGGTGTAGCAGCCGATCATCGGATCGATGTAGTCGACCAGTTGTTTTCCAGCTGCGTAACAGTCGACTGGAAGGATGGATATTGCCGCCACGGCCGTGCAGAGGAGCAAAGTTGGTAGTTTTATGTGTTTCATATCGTGCTTATGGCTCAAACTACCTGCTTATACGTTGCCAAGCTTACAAATTAGTGAGAAATACGTAAATTACACCCTTTTTTACACCCTTGGGATACATGTGGATCCGGGGGAGTGGTGGTAATTTTAAATCGTCCTGAGGGAAGCAATCATTCCCCGGGCCATTACTACAAACTAAACAACCAAACATTAGAAAAATAAGAACTATGAAAACTACCACAAAAAGTATCGTCGTCGGCCTCTTCGTCCTTTCCTCTTGCTCGCTCTATGGAGACACCATCGGACAGCAGAATCGTGACCACCGACAGGATCATCGCCAAGAGCACCGAGGTGATCGACAAGATAACCGGGGTGAACACCAGGACAACCGTCAGGATCATCGCGATAATCGTCAGGACAGTCGCCGTGATCGTTGGTAGATCATATTTTATCCAATTGCATTTTTTCTATTCTATCAATTATTATTTGACTAACTAATATCTAATTTCTAGCGGGTATGAGAAATCTCTGCATTTCAAACCATGTTGGTCAATGCTCTTTCTATGCTCCGACCTGTATGGCAAGATTATTTCAACGAGTTCTTGCACCGATCTTATATCGTGCTAATGCTAGTGATTAGTTCTCATTATCCGCAATAACCCAATCCAATAAACTACAATGAAACGACAATCCATTCATTCGATTTGCCTCTTGTCACTAGGGGCGCTCGGTGCCTTTTGCACAACGGCGACAGCCGAGGAAAAATTCAAATACACTACGGAGATTCCTCAGGGGATTGTGACTCCGGACAAAGTTGAAACCTCCATTGGAGAACTCAATTTCACCGACGGTGTTCCCTCCCGCGAGACGGCGGACAAGGTCTATGACTACATGGACACCGCTCGTGCGGCAGATGCATTCCTCAAGGGTATGCCGGCAGCGTCTTTGGCCGCCATTATCGACGGTAATCATTCGCTAGGCGCTGTCGAGGCTAACCAAGTGGTTCTCTTCGACAAGCTGATGGATTCCAAGTCCCTGTATTTGACCGCAAACACGGCGACCATTTATGTGTTCCCTGATCTGGACCTGAAACGCGACGGACCAACCGTCGTTGAAGCACCCAAGGGGCTGCTAGGTGCGGCTAATGACGGCTTCTTCCGTTATGTTGAGAACATCACTGGCGGTAAGTATCTGTTCCTGCCACCTGGTTACGAGGGCGATGTCCCTGAGGGTTATACGGTGCTACGACCCAAGACCAACCGCTTGTGGGTCCTCCTGCGCAAAACTCCCAAGAGCAAGGCTCCGGAAGATGTGGCGGCAGCTACTCAGTCCATCCGTGACAATCTCAAAGTCTACAAATTGGCGGATGCTGCAAACCCTCCGAAGATGGAGTGGATCAGTGGTACCGGAAAAGCCTACAACACCATCCACTACAATAACGCTGAGTTTTACGATCACATGCACAAGATCATTCAGTACGAAACACTCGGCCTGATGACCCCGGAAATTCGCGGTCTGTTTGCTTCATTGGGCATCGAGAAGGGCAAACCTTTCAAGCCTGACGACAGGATGAAAAAAATCCTTGCGGACGGCGTGGCCATCGGCAATGCCCAGGCCCGAGCCATCGTCTGGTATCCTCGAATCGGTATGAACATGTCTGGCGTGCAGGTCTACCCCGATACCGGCAGTGCCTGGAACATGGGCTACCCTGAGCGTAATGTGCACTTCAGTGGCAAGAATGGAGTTACCATGAACACCGATGCCCGAGTGAGTTTCCACTACCCCTACACCGGTGTCACCCCAGCCATGGCGACCCCCCGCGAGGGCAAGGGCTCTGACTACGGTATCGCCTACCTTGACGGCGACAAGAAACCCTTCGATGGAAGTAAGACCTATAAGATTTCTTTGCCAAAGGATGCACCAAGCGCTAATTTCTGGGCCGTGACCATCTACGACACCCAGACCCGCTCGATGCTCCAGACCGACCAAGAGGCATGCGGTATCGATAGCCTCCAGGACGGTTTGCGCTACAACAAGGACGGCTCGATCGATCTCTATTTCGCCCCCAAGCCACCTCCTGGCTATGAGAAGAATTGGATACAGACCATCCCGGGCAAGAGTTGGTTCACCATCCTGCGGATGTATAGTCCAACCAAGGCTTGGATTGACCAAACATGGAGACCTAGCGAAATCATCAAGACAAACTAACTAATTAAGCAGTCGGCTGCGTGGGAGATACCCGCGCAGCCGGTTTTCCGCCTTTCTACGAACATACAACCCAATAAACGAACAATGAAAATACAACATATCCATTCCATTTGCCTCATGTCACTAGGGGCACTCGGCGCTCTGTGCGCCACGGTCTCAGCCCAGGAGAAATTCAAATACACCACGGAAATCCCCGAGGGTATTGTCACTCCTGACAAAGTCGAGACCTCCATTGGTGAACTCAATTTCACCGACGGCGTTCCCTCCCGCGAAACAGCGGACAAAGTCTATGACTTCATGGACACTTCCCGGGCAGCGGATGCCTTTCTCAAGGGTATGCCTGCCGCGTCCGTGGCAGCTCTTATCGAGGGTGCCCATTCGCTTGGTGCCGTCGAGGTTAATCAAGTCATGATCTTCGATGGTCTGATGAACGCCAAATCTCTTTTCCTAACCGGAAACAGTGCGACCGTTTATGTGATCCCAGATTTGGACCTGAAGCGTGATGGACCGACTGTGGTTGACGCTCCCAAGGGGCTGCTGGGGGCTGCCAACGATGCCAATTTCCGTTTTATCGAGAACATCACCGGCGGCAAATACCTCTTCTTACCTCCGGGCTATAAGGGTGATGTTCCTGAGGGATACAAGGTCTACCGTCCCAAAACCAACCGAGTATGGGTCTTCCTGCGGAAGACACCGAAGAGCAAGGCAGATGAGGACGTGGCCGCTGCTGTGAAGGATGTGAAAGACAATCTCAAAGTCTACAAGCTTGCGGATGCAGCCAAGCCGCCGAAAATGGAGTGGTTTAGCGGCTCCAACAAGGACTTCAACACGATCCATTACAACAACGCTGAGTTCTACCATCACGTGAACGAGGTGATTCAGTATGAAGCACCCGGTCTGTTTACGCCGGAGGTCCGTGGGCTGTTTGCCTCGCTGGGTATCGAGAAGGGCAAACCCTTCAAACCCGACGATCGAATGAAAGCCATTCTTAAAGATGGCGTGGCCATCGGCAATGCTCAGGCCCGAGCCATCGTCTGGTACCCCCGTATTGACAAGAACATGGCCGGAGCGCAAATCTACCCCGATACCGGAAGTGCCTGGAACATGGCCTACATGGGGCGCAACGTGCACTTCAACGGGAAGAACGGAGGAACCATGAATACCGATGCGCGCGTTATGTTCCACTATCCCTACACGGCAGTAACGCCGGTAATGGCGGCTCCACGAGAGGGTAAGGGCTCTGACTATGGCATCGCATTCCTCGATGGTGATAAGAAGCCCTTCGATGGCAGCAAGACGTACAAAATTGCCCTGCCGAAAGATGCTCCCATCGAGAACTTCTGGGCGGTGACCATCTATGATCCTCAGACCCGCTCCATGCTGCAGACCGACCAGAAGAATGCCGGTGTCGACAGCCTTCAGGACGGACTTCGTTACAACAAGGACGGATCGATCGACCTCTACTTCGCCCCCAAGCCGCCTCCTGGCTACGAGAAAAACTGGGTGCAGACGGTTCCCGGCAAGAGCTGGTTCACCATCCTGCGGATGTATAGTCCGACCAAGGCATGGATTGACCAAACGTGGAGACCTAGTGAAGTCATTAAGACGAACTAAGAATGACTAAAACCAAAGGGGAGGGGCCACGCTGCCTCCCCTTGTAATTCGAAAGTGAATATGGAGACAAACACTCACCGAAAAGCATTCCAGGAACTTGACGACGCCATCAACCGATCGGTCATTGGTC
Source organism: Oceaniferula marina (assembly GCF_013391475.1). Taxonomy (NCBI): domain Bacteria; kingdom Pseudomonadati; phylum Verrucomicrobiota; class Verrucomicrobiia; order Verrucomicrobiales; family Verrucomicrobiaceae; genus Oceaniferula; species Oceaniferula marina. The sequence continues at coordinate 145,397 of NZ_JACBAZ010000007.1, forward strand.
AAGAGCAGGTAGTCAGAACATTGCTTCTGGCCTTGCTGACCAACGGCAACGTGTTGTTGGAAGGTTTGCCCGGCACGGCAAAGACCCGATCCGTCAAATCTCTGGCCCGTTGCCTCACTGCCAAGCTGGGTCGTATCCAGTTCACCCCGGACCTCTTACCCTCGGATGTGACCGGCAATGAGGTCTATCAGGAAGTGGAAGGAAAGCAGATGTTGCAGTTTCAGGAAGGTCCGATTTTTAACAATATCGTGCTTGCCGACGAAATCAACCGATCGCCCGCCAAGGTTCAAGCCGCGTTGCTTGAGGCGATGGAGGAACGGACGGTGACCGTGGCGGGGCAGAGTTATAAGTTGCCCCCGCTGTTCATGGTGCTCGCCACCCAGAACCCGATCGAGCAGGAGGGAACGTATCCTCTTCCTGAAGCCCAGATGGATCGCTTCATTATGAAAACCAACGTCGAGTACCCCGATGACGCAGCGGAGGAAGATATCATTCGTCTCGTCCGTGGTGAAGAAGCGGGGGAGGCAACGGAAGAGCCTCGATTCTCTCAGGACATCGTGTTTGCTGCACGTGAAGAGGTGGCGGCAACCACCGTATCGCGGAATATCGACCAGTATATTGTCGCTTTGATCATGGCTACCCGCGACCCTGCGCGCCACACGGATTCACGCCTCAAGGACTGGATCCGGGTGGGCTCAAGCCCACGGGCGAGTATAGCCTTGGACAAGTGTGCTCGGGCGGCAGCTTGGCTGGCGGGACGCGATTTTGTGACCCCTGACGATGTCCGTGGAGTGGCACATGCCGTTCTACGGCACCGCTTGATCCTCAGCTACGATGCCATGGCTGAGTCGGTCTCGACCGATGACGTCATTGACGAGATTCTGAAGAAGGTGACAGCTGCATGAGCATGAGAAAGCCACGGAAATGGTTCGGAGCGGACTCGGCGCAAACCGGTGCCGAGCAGGACGACCGCGTCGCGGTTAGTCTGGCGCACCTGCGTGCTTTGGAATTCTCAGCGCGTGGTTTCTCGTTGTTGCCCCGTCAGCCGGTGCAGAGCATTCTGAGCGGACAACACGCTTCACGCCTGCGGGGCCGTGGGCTCAATTTTGAGGAATTGCGGCACTATCGTCCGGGCGATGACATTCGTACTATGGACTGGAAGGTGACGAACCGAACCGGCAAACCTCACGTCCGAGTCTACACCGAGGAGCGGGAGCGCCGAGTTTATCTGATGGTCGATCAGAGGATCAGCATGTTCTTCGGCAGCCAGCGGGCGATGAAGTCGGTGGTGGCGGCGGAGCTCGCATCTTTGGCAGCCTGGCGGGTGCTTGGGGAGGGGGATCGCGTCGGCGCCTTGATCTTTGACGACCAGCATTGCCATCATTTCACGCCTCGACGCAGCCGAGATGCCGTCATCGACATCCTCAAGCGCCTCGAGACTGCCAATGCTGCACTTAATGCAGGCTGTCGGGCGAATGCCGGACAGTTGAACATCGCTTTCGATGCCCTTCTCAGACGTGTCACCCACGATGCGCTGGTGATCTACATTGGCGACGGCTTCGGTTGGGATGAAGGTAGCGATGAATTACTCAAGCGTTTGTCGCTGCACAACGATGTGATTGCCATCAATGTGTTTGACCCTGCTGAGTGTGATTTACCTGCGCTGAAGGAGCTTGTTGTATCGGATGGAGAAATGCAGATCGAAGTCTCTGGTAAGCGTGAGGAACTGCAGCAGCGTTTTGAAGAGAGTTATCTGAATCATGTGAAGCAAATGCGCGAGGCCTTGCAGCGGTTTGGTCTGCCATTGATCGAAATCGACACCGTGGACGAGCCGCTGCAGCAGTTGCTCCGCGCACTGGGATCACAGCCATGAGTAAGTTGTTTGAGTCGGATTGGGGAAATGAATCACTTCGCGAGATCGTTGAAGTGGAATTTCCCGAACCTGTGCCTCTGGTGCCGTCCACACCGGGCTGGTGGATTTTATTGCTAGGCTTGGTTGGGTTGATGGCACGGTCTCTCTGGCGTCGGCGGCAGCGTTATCTGCGAGACCGTTACCGTCGTGATGCTCTCGAGCAACTGGCGACGATCAAGCAGCATCTCGCAGCTGGAAAACAAGAAGCCGTCCGGGAACTGGCACCCTTGCTTCGAGCTACGGCAGTTGCAGCAGGCGGGCGCGACCTTGTTTCAGGCTTGGAGGGGGATGACTATGCCGCTGCTCTGGCAGGACTTTCTCCGGGTAAGGATTATTTGTCGGTTAGCGCCATTGGCGACCTACAGTTGCTTGCCTATGCCCCGCTCGATGAGGTGAGAGGCATGGATACGCAACGTTTGGAAATTTTGATGACGGCGATGGAAAATTGGATACAAAACCACAAAGGAGACTATGCTTGAGTTCGTACATCCCTGGGCTTTTCTGCTGCTGCTTGCACCGGTGTTGATCTACTGGTTTGTGCCGTCTCATCGTGAAAGCCGTGATTCGCTACAGGTCCCGTATTTTGAACGGCTGGTAGCGCTGAGCGGAGAAACCCCGAGAGCTGGCGCCAGTATCCGAAGACGTCTGGTGATTCAGGCGGTGGCTGGTTTGCTTGGCTTGTGTCTGCTGGTGGCAGCACTGGCACGACCCGAGTGGGTGGGAGATCCCGTGAAACAAGAGAAAACCGCTCGTGATCTGATGTTAGCTGTCGACTTGTCTGGTTCGATGGAGGCTACGGATTTCAGTGATGCTGCCGGTGAAAAAGTCGATCGACTGACTGTGGCCAAGGATGTGCTGGAGGAATTTGTGGCGGGGCGTAAGGGAGACCGCTTAGGTTTGATTGTGTTTGGCAGTGCGGCATACATGCAGGCACCATTCACCGATGATCACGAAACATGGCTCAACCTGCTTGATGAAAGTATCGTCAACATGGCAGGGCCCAGCACGGCTCTCGGCGACGCCATCGGCCTCTCCATTTCGCATTTTCGCCAGTCCCAAACTGAAAACAGAGTTCTGATCGTTTTGACCGACGGAAATGACACTGGCAGTAAGGTGCCGCCCTTGGATGCCGCCAAGGTGGCGAAGGTGGAGGGCGTGACTATCTATACCGTGGCTGTCGGTGACCCGACAACCGTGGGTGAGGATGCTCTCGACATGGAAACCCTGGAAGCGGTTGCCAAGACCACCGGGGGGCGCAGTTTTGTCGCGAACGATCGCGAGGCTCTGAGCGATACCTACAGGCTTATCGATGAACTCGAGCCGGCCAGCTACGACAGCCTTTCTTATCGTCCCCGCAAGGGCATGTTCCATGTTCCCTTGGCGGCCTTTGCTTTGCTTTACATCATGACGATGCCAATCTTTGTCCTGGCTTCGCGCCGAAGAAGGAGAGTTGCCCATGACTGAACTAGCCTCCATCCAAAACCTGCATTTTTTACGGCCGGGGTGGTTACTCCTGTTGATTCCCTTTGCATTGATTAGTTTTCTGCAGTGGCGCTCGGGTGATCTCGGCCGTCAGTGGCAGGGAGTGATTGCTCCGCACCTGTTGCCGCGCATGGTGGTGTCGGGTAGTCAGCGTCAGCTGGTTTCACCCTTGTGGGTGTCTGTGTTCGTGCTTCCCTTGTTGGCGGTGGCTCTGGCGGGTCCCAGCTGGAAGCGCGGAGAATCTCCCTTTGCTGTCGATTCCGCCGCTCTGGTCATCGCCGTTGATCTTAGCGAATCCATGGAGGGCAAGGATCTGCAACCTGACCGTCTACAGCGGGCACGTAGTAAAATTCTGGAACTTTCCCAAGCGCGCGGTGATGCTCGCACCGCATTGTTAGCTTACGCCGGCTCAGGTCACACGGTCCTGCCGTTGACCAATGATGCCAACGTTTTGTTACACTATCTGGAGGCGTTGCAGGTGGGAATGCTACCGAAGCGTGGTAAATCGCCTGAATCAATTCTTCCGATGGCGCGTGAGCTACTTGCCGAGGGCGGGGGCACGCTTTTGCTCTTAGGAGATGGTGCACCGGAAAACTCGATCGAGACCTACCGCGCCCTGAGTGATGAAAAAGGAGTTCAGCTTATTGTTTGGGGAATGGGTAAGACCCAGGAGGAAATGGATAAGGATGCCGAGCGTGGTCTGAAAAGCAGCGCCTTGCCCCTGAATGAGGCAGGGCTCATGACGCTGTCGGATGCCGGCGATGGAGTTTACCAGAGAGTTACCCCGGATGACGAGGATGTGACACGGATTCTTCAGACGATTGATAGTCACTATGAACTCAGCGGTGACAGTTCCCGACCTTGGATGGATGGCGGCTATTATCTTGTCTGGCCGATTGTGCTGTTATTTTTACTTTGGTTTAGAAAGGGGTGGGCGCTGAGATGGTAAGATCGATGTCAAAATATCTGGCGTCACACAAGCGGCGTTTGTTCGTGGTGCTGGCGCTTGCCATCATCGTCTGGGTGATCGCGTTACCCAGTGCTTTTTTGAATCTCTGGCTGACCCCGGACCAGCAGGGCAGGATGTGGTTTCAGCTCGGCGACTATGAGCGGGCATCCCGTGCGTTCGAGGACCCTCGATGGAAGGGATACAGCCTTTATGCCGCCGAGGACTTCGAAACTGCCGCGCAGTATTTTTCACAGTATCAGGATGCGGATTCCTTGCTGGCACGCGCCAACGCTCTGGCTCACTCGGGTGGCTATTTTTCGGCGCTGGAAGCCTACGAGGAAATGGCGAAACGATACCCCGACCATCCCGCACCTGCCGTGAACATTCCCATCATGCAGGCGATGATCCAGGCAACCACAGATATGGCGGAGACACGTCAGAAGGATTCAGATGACTCTGGCAAGAAGCCGGGAGAAGGGTCGGAGTCCTCCGACGGAAGTGGTCAGGACGGTGCCGGAGAACAGGAACAATACAGTGCCGAGCAGTTACTGCAGGACCCGGGGCTCACGGAGATGTGGTTGCGACAGATTCAACGCGATCCCTCCGAGTTTCTTACCACTAAGTTCTATCTTCAAATTGCGGAATCTGAGAAAGCCGAGAAAAATAAAAAACAGGAACCCTGATGAAGCACGTCAATCTATTCTACCTGATGCTCTCGTTGGTGGTCGCACAAGTTACGGCGGCCGAAACGATTCAAGGGCTGCTGGATGCTGGTAAGCTCGAAGCTCGTGCTGTGGTTAAGACACCTGCACCTCATTTCCAAAAAGCCCCAGTCGAGATCGTCGTCGAAGTGGGGACTCCGGACCGGTTCAATGGGAGCATCCGTGTGCGTGATTTTACCGTGCCTGCCACCTTGGTTCGGCGCATGACAAAGACCGCTTTTAACGAGACTCGCCGCCGGGATGGAGTGAGTTGGGATTTTCAGAGCTGGCGCTTCGAATTGCATGCTGAACGTTCGGGCCCTCTGCGTGTTCCGCCCCTGACTACCTTCATTTCCATTAAAAGCGAAACTGATGGGGATGTTAAAGGAGAGCTGAAACTCACCGTGCCTCCGATTCAAATTGAGGTGCCTCCGGGCACCGAGGCTTTGGACTCTTGGGTAGCCGCCAACGAATTTAAGGTTGAGGAGTCTTGGGAAGGAGTTTTGGAGAAATACCAAGTGGGCGATGCAGTCACCCGAATCCGTAAGTTTACCATTAGTGGTTCACCCGCCATGGCAATCCCGGCATCTCCGCGAATAGAACTTGATGGGGTCCAAGTCTATCAAGCGCCACCATTGGTGGATGATAAAGAGGTGGGGGGAAAGCTCCAGGGAATACGCGAGGAACGTGTGGTCTTCACATTCAAGGGAGGCGGGGCATTTACAATTCCAGAGGAACAGATTCACTGGCTCAACCTTAAGACCAAGACCGTTGATAAGATCGACTTACCAGGGCGTGACTTTGAGGTGTCGGGACCCCCGGTATCAAGCTCTGCGACGCAGACGACTTCCGAGTCGAAAGGTGACAGCAAGGGGACGTTCTATACGATGCTGAGTGTTGCCGCTGCAGTGGTGATTTGGCTCGGCTATCTGCTGTTTCGCCGGATGCGTTGGTCTATCAGGTTTAGTCCTATGCGGGATCGCCTTGAGTCCCTGCGTCGTCAGCGCCGCGCTCGGGCTGCGTTTATGCATGCGGCTGAGCAGCAAGATAGTCAACGCTGTCTGGAACTCCTGTATCAACAGATGTCCGAACATGCCGAGTGGCAGCTCAGTACCGCCTTTGCGAACGATCCGCAAAAGCAGGCCACATCCGATGCATTGATGGCTCATGCTTTTGGTGGCGGACAGCCGCCGGAGGTGAGTGAAGTGCAAGGCTTGTGGGTGCTGAGCAAGGGTCAGAAGCTCAAACAGGAAAGCGCAAACACTCTGCAGCTCAACCCCGGCCCATATCGTCCAAAGATCTCCCCGATAAAAACTAATTCCTAGCAGTTTAAACTCTTCATCGTTGGCTCAAACGATAATGCTGCGGCGTAATCAACTCCTGTTTTTTAAATGATTTACTCAAATGAGCTCCATCTGCGTACCCACACTCATACGCAATGGCGTTAAGCTTCAAGTCAGTTTCCCTGAGAAGTCGCTTCACAGCATTATGGCGCAACCTCTGTATTTCAGCAGCCATCGTGCGCCCTACATACTTTTTAAAGGCATCTTCCAAACGCCTTCGACTCATACCACAACTTTCCGCCAGCAGATCAATGCTAACAGAATGACAAAAATCTTTTCGGATATAGGCAAGCGCTTTGGCTGTAGGTTCATGTGAAATTGCAATGGTATCAGTGGATCCCCTAACAACAACTTCCTTAGGAGGAACCAATATAAGTTCGGAGACATCTTCTCCATTCATCATCCTGTCGAGTGTCTTTGCCGCAGTGTAACCGATTTGCTCCAGATCATCATCCACACTTGTTATCGAGATCGCCGTTGGAATACAGTGAAGCTCATCATTGTCCGCTCCTATTACAGCCACTTCTTCGGGCACCCTTACGCCCAGATCCTCAAGCTTTTGCAATAGAGTGACCGCCAAATAATCATTTTGAATCATCAAGGCCAACGGTCTTGGCAAAGCCGACAACTCCTCCTCAATTTTTTCCCAGTG